>JAFVWV010000154.1 GCA_017501495.1 Bacteroidales bacterium
CGAAAATATTAAAGAGAGAGGTGACAGATTGACGCTGACTCCAATCTCTGCATTCATGTTACTCTCGGCATTTAGATCGGGATTGGCTATCTGGTTGACACTTTTGTAGTAGAGGTCGGTGAACGATGGCAACCTATATGTCCTCGATAACGAAAAGTGATAATTGGTTTTTGTTAGCTTGTACTGAACATCTGCTGCAAAGCCATAATTGGGGCCGAACTGCGTGTTGTAGAGGCCGAGAGCGACCGCTTGAGCCGACCAACTGCCACGCGCATAGCGATATCCGCCGAAGAGTGACACTCCTGTACGAGCCGCCGACTTGGTAAATGGATAGCTGAGCGAACTATCAACATTGCCAAGCACATTGCTCCATATACCTTCACGCCTGACATCCACACCGCCAAGGACTTCGCCTGTTCCGACCTTGGCAACGACACGGCTTCTCAAACCTGCTGTCGAACCGAGGTGATGGTTGTGCCCATTGTACCAAGTCGGTGCCGCAGCATAGCCATCCCTGAACAGCTCGAAGCGATCACGATGCAGACGACCATATATGGCCGTTTCGCTCCGCATGCCACCCCACCGGTGGACATTGGACACCGAACCCACAAGAGTGCGTGTGGCTTCGAACTGGTCGGGGTAAGAAGTACTGTAGAAAGCTTGACTGCCAAAGTCTTTTATTTGTCCGCCGAGTTGCAGATGCCAGTCGTTGTTGTCGGCATGACGGACCGCCTGCAGGAAAAGGCTGCCATGTCGGTAGTCGGTATTCTGCATGTAGCCGTCAGACCTGTGATAGCTGGCCGCAGCAGTCATGGTCCATTTTCCGAGCCTGCACGTGCCAAGCAGCGAGGCATTGGCCGTGCCATAACTTCCACCGCTGATTTCAGCCATCAACCGGTCCCGATACTCTTCGTTGACTACAATATTCACCGCACCGCAGTAGGCCACAACTCCACGCGACATAAGCTGCGACGGCGAGAGCAATTCTACGCGTTCGACCATTGACACGTCGATTGGCAAATCCATATTATGGTGGCCAGTCTGCGCATCGGTGACATTGATACCATTGAGCATCAATATCATCTGGTCGAATGTACCGCCGCGCATGGAGAGGTCGGCCTGCGCATCGCCGACGCCTCGCTGTCGCATATCGACAGCGGGTAGCAGAGCGACGAGATCGCTCACAGTACGGACAGAAGAATTACGGATTTCACTTGCGGAGAGAACCGCAGCAGGCTCAGGTGAGCCGAAAAGGGTGTCTGCCGCAACGGTGACCTGCACCTCGGGCAGCGTGCGTGTCTCACGGTCGTCGTCGGTCTGGGCCATCAGGGCTCCCTGGCCTAAGACAAGGCTCAGGGCCACAACGGCAGCCGACTTGCGAAGTCCCCGGTCGGCTATGTGGACTGCCACCTGCCCGATAGTCACTTCGCGGTGCATCGAACTGTAGACAGCCCATCCCGCACGACAGAAACGACGGAAACGGAACGCACTTTTGTGTTGTCTTGTTTGTTTGTACATCTGTTTTATTTGTTTAGACTGAAGGTTTTATCTTCTGATTGTAAGGACACGACAACTGGCAGATGTCGCAACCGAGAGTATAGCCTCCATCATCGACATCAGGCGGCATCGGTCGCGGATTATGTGTTGTATAATATGCAATGCAACGGGCAACGTTGATCATCGGACTCCCTTCTGCGGCAATCGCATGGTTGGGACAAGCTTCAACGCACTTACGGCATGTGCCGCACCGATGCTCATAAGGGGCATCGTACTTGTCGCACTCTTCTGTGGTGACTATCTCACCAAGGTTGACCCATGAGCCCCACTGTTTTGTGATGAGCAACGTATGTCGACCTATCCAACCCAATCCGGCACGGGCAGCCCAATGCTTGTCGCTGACGGGCACCGTGTCGCAGCAGAGCTTGCCGTCGATGGCAAGCTTTTGACGCAAAGCTGAAAGCATCGGCTTGATAACTTCATGGTATTCGCGACGCTGAGCATAGGCAGCCACACCGTCGTCCCGTCCTTTTTCAGGCGGGCCATAGGCACTTACAACACATATCACAGTACGCGCACCCGGCACCAACAACCTTGGATCCATCCGCTTGTCGACATTGCGCTCCATGTAGCCCAACTCGGCATGCCAGCCTTTGGCTATCCACTCGCGCAGCGGATACTCGTCGTCGGTCAGCGCATCGGCGCGTGCCACCCCGCAGGCTTCAAAGCCGACCTCGGCGGCCATTCGCTTCACCTCTTCACTCTTCAGCATCCTGCTGACGCTTAGCCTTCTTGCTGCCTTCGTACAACTCGAATTTCAAGAATCGGCAATCGAGCGAGCCGTTCTGCACCGGAATCTTCTTCGAGGGGTGCAGACCGATGTGCTTCATCGCCTCGAAATCGCTGGTGATGAGCCACACCTGGCAGTCGGCGCCATAGAGATTTTTGAATGTGTCGCCGAGTTTCTCGTACATGGCATTGAGGTCTTCCACCTTGATACGTTCTCCGTAAGGTGGATTGGTGACTATCAACGTCTTGCCCTCAGGCGGTTTCTGATCTTCAAACGAGCCTATATGCAGCATCACATCATGGTGCAACTTGGTGAATTCAAGGTTCTTCTCGCATTGTTCTATCACCTGCGGGTCGATGTCGTTGCCCCATATCTCGCCCTCGAAGTCGAGACTGCCTATCTTTCGGTCTTCTTCGGCCTTGACGCTCTTCCACTCGCCGAGGTTGAACTCCTTCCACCTCATGAAGCCGAAACGGTTGCCGCGATAGTACTGTGCCGGGATGCTGTTTGCCATCATGGCGGCCTCGATGAGCAGTGTGCCCGAACCGCACATAGGATCGTAGAAGTTTGTCGAGCAATCCCAACCGGCGAGCTTCAGCAGTCCGGCCGCAAGCACCTCGTTGATAGGTGCCACACCCACGCCCTGGCGATAGCCTCGCTTGTGGAGAGAATCGCCGCTGCTGTTCATCAGCAGTGTAACGTGGTTGTCGCGAATATGCAGGTTGAATTTATAATCCGGATTTTCAGTATCTATGGAGGGGCGTTTGCCGAAGTTGCGACGGAAGCGGTCAACAATGGCGTCCTTGGTCTTGAGGGCGGCATAATAGCTGTGTGTGAACACCTCGCCGCTTGTCGTGCTGTCGATCATGAAAGTGCAATCGACATCCAGTATTTTCTCCCATCGGATTTTATACACTTGGTCGTACAGTTCCTGATCGTCGTTGGCATCGAACTCGGCAAAAGGCTTGAGGATGGCCAAAGCTGTGCGGCAACTGTAGTTGGCTCGATAGAGCAGGCGCATGTCGCCGTCGAACTCGACTGCGCGCGTGGCAGGCACCACATTCTCGGCCCCCAAAGCCCGCAGTTCGTCGGCCAACACCTCTTCAAGGCTGACCATCGTCTTGGCAATCATCCTAAAAGTCTGTTTCGGTGCGCTCTCCGTCGGCACCACCTTCCCTCTGTTTTTCTGAATAATCATTTCGTATGTTTTGCAGTTTTTGTCTTATTTGAATACTCGCCTCACGGTTTTTCATCTGCGTAGTACCGTTGTAGATACTGATATTCAGCTCGTAGCCCACAAGGAGCACAATACAGTTGAAGTAGACCCAGAACATCAGCATCAGCAAGGTCCCGATCGAACCGTAGAGCAGGTTGTAGCGGCTGAAATTGTTGAGGTAGACACCCAATCCCCAGCTGAGCACAAAGAACATGCCGGTAGCCAGAACCGAACCGGCAGAAAAGAAGCCAACCCTCTGCCGTTTGACGGGGGCCCAATAGTAGATGAAGGACACGGCAAGGAGGGTGGCAAACGACAGCAAGACCCATCGACCGATATTGAACCACACGGTATTGGCCCTGGATATGTTCATCCAGCCTTGGCTGAAGATAAGTTGCAGCAGATACTTATGGCCGATGAGCAGGCAGAGCACAAGCACGATGAGTATGTACATGACAAACACCATCATTATACAGAGCAGATAGCGCTGCAGATAGGGACGCTTCTCAACAGAGCGGTTGGCGAAGTTGAGCGAACTGATGACTCCGCTCATACCATTGGCAGCCAATATAATCGACGAGATAAAACCGATGGAAAGCAGTGTGCTGTGCCGATGCCCCATAACGTCGTTCACGGTGTCGGTCAGCGGCCCCATAATCTTCTCGGGCACAATGCCGTTGAGCTGGGCAAGAAGCTCATTCTGAAGACCGTCGACCGGGAAATAAGCCACCAGCGTGAAAAAGAAAATCATAAGCGGCGGAAGAGCCGTCAAAAAACTGTAGGCCAAGCCCTTGGCGCGCTGGTTGATATCGCCGTTGAAGATGCTTACAAGGAAATAACTCAGCACATCGTACAGCGGCACGCCCTTGTTGCCGGGGAGCGAAAAATGCTGCAGGAAATAGAGCGTCTCGCGCACCCAACGCTTGTAGAGAACACTACGCAGGAAATCGTTGACATCGGCCACAGCCTTCTTGACCCATGCCGACACGACGGCAAAGGCGTTGCTGAAAAACGAGCCAACGTCGAACACAGCATCCTTGAACCATGCACCCAGGGCATTCATTTCTTCACGAGCGAGATGTCCAGGCTTTTAATATGATGAGTCAAAGCACCGACCGAGATGAAATCGACTCCCGTCTCGGCATAGGCACGAAGCGTCTGTTCCGTGATGCCGCCGCTGGCCTCGGTCTCGTATCGATGGTCGATACGGCACACTGCCTCGCGCAAAGTCCCGGTGTCGAAATTGTCGAGCATAATGCGATCAACCCCACCGTGGTCGAGCACGCGCTGAAGCTCGTCGAGGTTGCGGACCTCAATCTCAATGCGGAGATTCTTATGCTTGGCCTCCAAATAGTTGCGAGTGCGGTCGATAGCTTTTTCGATGCCACCCGCAAAATCAATATGGTTATCCTTCAGCATCACCATGTCGTAAAGACCGATACGATGGTTGGTGCCGCCACCGCAGTGGACGGCATACTTTTCGAGCAGACGCATGTTCGGAGTGGTCTTGCGGGTGTCGAGAAGCTTGGTATCAAGACCTTCGAGCATTGAAACCATTCGATGAGTCTCGGTGGCGATGCCCGAAAGGCGCTGCATATAATTAAGCGCCGTACGCTCAGCGGTAAGTATCGAACCGCTATGACCATCGACAGTCATCAGAACATCGCCCTTGCAAATAGCATCTCCATCATGCTTCAAAAGACATACTTTCAGGCTGTTGTCGACAAGATGGAACACTCGTTCCCCCACCTCTGCGCCGCAGAGTATGCCATCCTGCTTGGCCACCATCTTGGCCGAATTGGTTGCATCCGGCGGAATACACGCCAAGGTGGAATGATCGCCGTCGCCGATATCTTCGCGCAGGGCCATTCCAATCAGTTCGTCAAGGTTCTCAATATCAATCATAACAGTCTGATTCTATGATTCGTGAAACATTCAATACCATTTCAAGCACAATTGCTTACAAGATGCAAAGATACTGAAAAAAAACGACATAACAAGATAAATATTTTAAAATAACCGACATCAGCAGTCAAACAAACACCTATAACTCATAGAATGAGATACTTATGCCATAAGTACCATACACAATGCACAACACAATCCAACCACCTGATTCCATGATATATACACACAAAAACAGAATCAATCAAAGCATCTTCTGCTGCTCTGTCGCCAACCGGTAGCGCATATCAACGATACATCAACGATATATCAACGATATTTCAACGATTGCAATCGTTGAAATATCGTTGATATATC
>JAFVWV010000155.1 GCA_017501495.1 Bacteroidales bacterium
GCTGACGCGCCGTGGCATTCAGAACGCCGTGCAGCGTTGGATGAGCACCAAGAAGGTGAACAAGGAGAGTCGCACCCTGCTGGAGCATCGCGCCTTCTTCGACGGTGCGGGCCGCCTTCAGGACACCGTGCCCAACCAGGACAAAATCGTGGGCTTCGAGCTTCAGGCCGTCCACGGCCTCGGCGTGACGGTGAAGATTGACAAGGTGGGCTTGCAGTTCAACTCGCCCGGTCGGGTGACCGTCTATGTCTTCCACAGCGGAAAGAGTGAACCCGTCTATGAGCAGACCCTCGGCTACAGTCGCAGCAACGGCACCTTCCAATGGTTTGAGCCGAAGGACTGGTATCTGCCCTACCTCAACGAGTGGGGTGCCGGCGGGACGTGGTACCTCGTCTACGTGCAGCGCGACTGCATCCCCGACGACGGCGTGCTGATGGAAGCCGTGCGAGTGAGCAAGGACTGGAACGCCGAACCGTGCGGCGGCTGCAACATAGGCAGCGTGCAGGCGTGGCGCGAACTGTTGCAGTACGTGCGGATGTCGCCGATGCAGGCCGCCACCCCCGGCAGCTGGGACAAAAGCGACCCGCACCGCTGGGACCTCGCCAACAATTGCTACACCCCCGGCAGCAACTACGGCCTGAACGTGATGGTCAGCGTGATGTGCGACGTGACCGACATCATCATCAAGAACAAACAGCAGTTTGCCCCCGTCATCAAGTTGCAGACGGCCTACGACATCCTGCGCAATGCCGATATGAACCCCGACGTGGTGGTGAGCCGCTTCCAGAGCAACATCAGCCACAGCGACGTGCGCTACGAGCTGGACGGCAGTGCCGCCACCAACAAACGCGGTATGGGCATAGAGCTCGACAAGGCGTATGCCGCACTGGAGGTCGAGACGCAGGGGATGGACAAGGTGTGTTTGGGGTGCAATAACAGGGGAATCCGCTTTCGCACTGCATAAATGGGTTTAATGGGTTTAATGGGTTTAATGGGTTTAATAATTAACACGGCAAGGAAATGAGAAAAATGAACTTAGGAACGCACAAGGTGGTGATGTACGACAGCATCGAGGAGCTGCCCATTGTGCGGTTCCAGAAATACAACAAGATGCTGATGCTCGACGCGGGGCTGGGGAGCGACGTGACGGCGTTGGACGGCCACCTGGCACGGGTGAGCGAGTACATCAAGGCGGGCGACCTCACCAACGCCGCCGGCGAAATCGACAACCTGCGGCAGACGCTCTTCAATGTGCAGAACGGCCTCACGCCCCACTTTATGAGCCTGATACCCCTGATGGCCGAGGTGGACGGCGAGCCGCTGACCGACCTGAGCGACGAGAACATACAGGCCGTCTACGACCGCCTGAAAGACGTGACGATGAAAGCCTACGAGGGTGCCGCCTCGGAGGTGAAAAAAAAAATCGAGGACGAGATAGAAAAGTATTTCCATCAAGGCGGCCCCAGCTCGGAAAGCAAGGAATACTATGAGCTGGTGAGACGGAAAGCGTTGCTTCAGCTTGAATTTGTGGAGAAGGGCATAGACCACGACGAGGAAATACGCGAGATTGACGGTCAGTTGGTTCGCTTCGGCAAGCCGATGGTGTTCAGCGGCGACAAGAACCGAGAGATATTGTACGACAAGAATTTTATAGGCTGCTGCATAGCCATAGCGCAAAACCTCAATATGGATGCCAAACAGATGACCGTGATGGAATACTACAGGGCTTTGGAGGTGCTGGAAGAGCAACAGAAGGAGTTGAAGCGGAAGAAGTGATGGGTTTAATGGGGTGAATGGGTTTAATGGGTTTGATGGGCGATTAGTAATAGAGGTGGCAACGCGATTGAGAATCGGACCACCAACCCGATTGAGAATCGGACCACCAACCCGAATGAGATACGAACTAAAAACACAAAAAAGATATGGCTGACGACCAAGTAAAATATAGCGATTTGATTGCTGACGATGTGGTGAAAGGGCTTGAACTGCTGAACCAAGCCTTGCAGGACATCAAGACCACAATGGCGGGCGTGAAAGAAGAGGCCGCGAGTTTGGGCGTGTCGCTGAAGAATGTCAGTACCGCCACCCGCGAGCAGCAGCAGGCCACGGCGCAGAATGCCGCCAGTGCCGAGCGGTTGAGCAAGCGGATGAAAGACCTCAACGACGAGGAGCGCAAGGTGGAGGAAATAAAACGCCGCTACAAGAAGCTGACCGACGAACAAATCCAAGCCGTCAACGCCTTCCAACAGGCGTTGCGTGGCAGCACGGCCCAGCAGCTGGCCGCCGTCAATGCCATCGACGTGGAGAGCAAGAGCTACAACGAGCTTAACGCGATGTACAACGCCCTGAAGGACTCGTTGAACGCGATGACCATTGCCGAGCGGCAGAACACCGAGGCTGGCAAGGCGATGACGGCGCAGTCGGCCAGAATCTACGACACGATGACCTACATGAGACCGTCGGTGGTATTCTTCTCCCCTCCATACAGGGAGGGGGCGGGGGTAGGTCTGTTCTTTCTCTTTTACTCCAACTCAAAGCGCACCTTCCCGCGGATGTCCGTTGAC
>JAFVWV010000156.1 GCA_017501495.1 Bacteroidales bacterium
AGCGCCCCCGCCACCGGTAGCCGATCAGCGGTCCGAGCTTGCCGACGAAGCCCCCCAACGGTCCATGTATCTGTTTTGCCATGTTTTACGCTCAGGCGTACAGGCCCACAGCCTGCCACCTTGTATAGACTATAACGTACCCCGCGCTATATTATTGCCTACCGAAGTGAATTTTTTTATAGCGCGGGTTTAGGGCAGGTATAGAGCAGAGTAAGAGATGGTGGCTCTTGATGGCTGTGGAACAGATGGTTAAAGTGGGGCGGAATGCGCTGCGTTGACAAAATATTTTTATTTTGTTACATATAATATAATGATGTATAGTAGCGTCTGCAGTACCTCGCCATTGATGAACCAGGAGCATACTATATGGAAATAACGCCTTGCCAGAAGGCCGCCTCCGCTCTCTGAATGCTACGGCAACCGACGAAAAGACTTAAAAACAAGCAGGGTAGAAAAAATATTTTGCCATATCGCGAAATATTCGTACCTTTGCACCCGCTTTTACAGCAAATGGGAGTATAGCTCAGCTGGTTCAGAGCGCCTGCCTTACAAGCAGGAGGTCACTGGTTCGATCCCTGTTACTCCCACCACTCCGAAAGCCCTCATCATGAGGGCTTTTTATGATTGTTTAAGAATTCATTTCATTGCCGAATGGAGAAAAGGTCGTATTTTTGCATCTCGAAATAACAAGGAAAATAAATGTATAACCTTAAAAAACAGTAAAATGAAGAAAGTATTATCATTCGTTGGCTGCGCCCTGTTTGTCGCCGCCATGACCATTTCCTGCGGTCACAAGAACGCTGAAGAGGCTGTTGACAGCACTATGGAATCCGTTGAGCAGGCCGTTGAGGAGAACACCGAGGCCGCTTGCACCGAGGCTACCGCCACCATGAGCGACGCTGAACACGCCGCCATGCTCGACGCCGCCCGCCAGGCCGGTCAGGCCAAGTGCAACTGCTACAAGACCGACGCCGCCAGCGTCGAGAGCTGCATCAAGAGCATCCTCAGCCAGAGCTACGCTGCCTATCAGGACAACGAGGAGTTCAAGGCCGCCATGGAGGACGAATTCAACAAGTGCGTCAAGGAGAAAGCCACTGCCGCCGTCAAGGATGCCGGCGACAAGGCTATCAAAGCTGGTGCCAGCGCCCTTGCCGACAAACTCAACAACAAGAAATAAGCATTTCTTGCAAGAGTAAAGAAAAAGGGCAGGACGGCTCTCGGAGCGCAAGTCCTGCCCTTCTTTTATTTGCACTTCACAAATAATATACCGCCTGCATGAAAAAGAGTACCGTTTTGCCGCTCTTGGCAGCCACGTTGCTGCTCGCTACCTGCCGCCACAAAGAACCGCTGCCGGAAGGCATCATGGATACCGCCGAGATGGCAGACTTCATGACCGAAGTGTATCTCTTCGAAGGCTATTACGCCATCACCAACAATCACAACTACGACACGGTGAGCCCCGAGGTGCTGAGAGCCTACGACGACATGCTGGCCAAGCGAGGATTGAGCCGCGCCGAAGCCGACTCAAATCTGAAGTATTACACCGAGCACCCCGACCTCTTTGCCAAGGTCAACGATGCCGTTCTCCGACGCCTGGAGACGGAAACAAAAAGCTCCCCCGTGACGGAGAAGCCTGAAGGTGTCGAAATCAAAATATTTAATTAGCTATTTAATCGAGAGCCCGCCGAAGGTGACGCTCAGGCTGGCGGTCTCGCAGCTGTCGGCGCTCTGCACCTCGTGCTCCACCCAGCTGCGGTAGTCGAACATCGTGGCTATGACGCGTGCCGTGAGCGTGCCGGTGGTGTCGTTGTAGTCGAGCACCGAGGTTGTGACTTCCAGCGGCCACCAATCGGAGGTCTTTGTGCCGTCGGGCGCCGAAAGCTCAGCGTTCTCGTAGTAGAACAGCGCGCCGCCTTGCGGGTCGCCAGTCAAGGCTCCGGGAGTGATGTAGCCAAGGCCGGGATCGTTGAAGGTCATGTATGTGGTGTGGTTTCCCTTGCCGAGATACATCTTCAAGTATATGGCCGGAAAACGGCTGCCGGGCTTGTGGGCGTTGATGTAGGCCCATTTGTATACTGAATTCTCCTGCTTGACAATGTTTGCCGTGAAGGTTTTGGTCTTCCACTGCACGCCGTTGAAGATGACGGTGATGCTGTCGGTGATTGCCAGACCTGTCGAATCATCGTATTCCGAATAGTGTATCTCTTCGGGCTCCTCTTCGCCGCATGAAACCATCGCCAGCGACCCGAAGACCAGGGCCGCAGCCATGACAACGAGAGCGTATCTTTTCTTTGCCATATATATAATTTTATAAAAATAACGCAGAGCGTTACAGATTATTGTGCGCTCTGCGTTATTTTTGTGTGAAGTGTCGCGAGATTACTTCTCTTCTTTCAGTTTCTGGAAGATGTCGAGGTCGCCGAGAGTGGTCTTCTCAAGGCTCTCGTTGATCTGCTTCACCGACTTGGAGGTGGCGCGGCCCTTCTTGTCGTCGGCCTCGCGGGTGGCGTCGTTGCCTTCCTGGAAGGTGCGAGTGTGGCTGACGATGATTTTCTTGCTGTCTTTGTTGAACTCGATGACCTTGAAGTCGAGAGTCTCGCCCTGGCGGGCCTTGCTCTTGTCTTCTTTGTCGAGGTGACGCATCGGGGCGAAGGCCTCGACGTCGTAGGGCAGCATAACGGTGGCGCCCTTGTCGTTCATGCTGACGATCTTGCCCTGGTGCACGCTGCCGACGGTGAAGAGGGTCTCGTACACATCCCAGGGGTTCTCCTCGAGCTGCTTGTGACCGAGGCTCAGGCGGCGGTTCTCGGCATCGACTTCGAGGACGATGACATCAATCTTCTCGCCGATCTTGGTGAACTCGGCGGGGTGTTTGATCTTCTTGCTCCAGCTCAGGTCGCTGATGTGAATCAGGCCGTCGACGCCCTCTTCGAGCTCGACGAAGATACCGAAGTTGGTGAAGTTGCGCACGGTGGCGGTGTGCTTGCTGCCGACAGGATATTTCTCGGCGATGCTCAGCCAGGGATCGGGCATGAGCTGGCGGATGCCGAGGCTCATCTTGCGGTTCTCGCGGTCGAGGTTGAGGATGACAGCTTCCACCTCGTCGCCGACTTTCAGGAAGTCCTGAGCGCTGCGCAGGTGCTGGCTCCAGCTCATCTCGCTGACGTGGATCAGGCCCTCGACGCCGGGCATGACCTCGACGAAGGCACCGTAGTCGGCAATGACGACGACTTTACCCTTGACGTGGTCGCCCTCCTTGAGGTTGGGATCCAGTGCATCCCAGGGGTGGGGGGTGAGCTGCTTCAGACCGAGGGCGATACGACGCTTGGTCTCGTCGAAGTCAAGAATGACGACGTTGATCTTCTGGTCGAGCTGGACCACCTCTTCAGGATGGTTGATGCGGCCCCAGCTGAGGTCGGTGATGTGGATGAGACCGTCCACGCCGCCGAGGTCGACGAAGACACCGTAGCTGGTGATGTTCTTCACGACGCCTTCCAGCACCTGACCCTTCTCGAGGTGGCTGATAATCTCGGCCTTTTGAGCCTCGATCTCGTCCTCGATGAGAGCCTTGTGGCTGACGACGACGTTCTTGTACTCGTGGTTGATTTTGACGACTTTGAACTCCATGGTCTTGTTGACGTAGACGTCGTAGTCGCGGATAGGCTTGACATCGATCTGGCTGCCGGGCAGGAAGGCCTCGATGTTCTCGAACACGGTGACGATAAGACCGCCTTTGGTGCGGCTCTTGACGTAACCGGTGATGATTTCTTGGTTGTCGTAGGCTTCGTTGACGCGGTCCCAACTCTTCAGGATGCGGGCTTTCTTGTGGCTGAGCATCAGTTGGCCGTTGGCGTCTTCCTGGCTCTCGACGTAGACTTCAATCTTGTCGCCGGGCTTCAGGTCGGGATTGTAGCGCAGTTCGCCGGCGGGTATCACACCGTCGCTCTTGGCACCGACGTTGACAACGGCTTCGCGGTCGTTGATGGCGACGATGGTTCCTTCGATTACTTCTTGTTCGGTGAAGGAATTGAAACTCTTCTCGTAGGCTTCGTTTTTGTCGGAGGCCTGCTGTTTGATTTTGCCAGCTTTCTCTTCGACAGCATTCCAGTCGAAATCGGCCAGCGGTTGTACGTTCTTATAGTCCATAATCGGAACTTTGAATGTTTTTTTGTGTGCTCCTGCCTCGCACGGGTTATACTTTATTTGTTGTAATGCTTTGTGCTGCAGCCTATTGGCAGGTTATAGCGCGCACGAGCAATGTTGCAAAAATACAACTTTTTTTTGAAACAGCAAGAAAATCTTTTACTTGCGTGGTTGTATCCTTTTTTTGTATGCAAACTCGAATTTACTCGACGGGTATGTCTTTGTTGACGTTCTTGGAGCCCGCCATGGCGTAGAAGAGGATGTAGGCGAGCATGGCCACAACAATCCAGTAGGAACCCATGTAGCCGACGCCGCTCTTTGCGATGGCATTTTGAATGAAAGGCATGACGCCGCCACCGACCACCATCATCATGAAGATGCCGCTGGCCTGCTCGGTGTATTTGCCGAGGCCTTCGACCGAGAGGTTGAAGATGCCGCCCCACATAAGGGATGTGCAGAGGCCGCAGAGAACGAGGAAGAGCGCGCTGAGTGGCACCTCGTTCATGGCGAAACCGTCGGCCACACTGTAGCCGGGCATCGAAATGCGGATGCTGCTGGGAAGCAGGATGGCCACGATGACAAGGATGATGGCCAGCAGCGAGACGAAGGTGAGCTGAGTGCGGGTGCTCACCTTGCCGCTGATGGCGGCGCTGGCGGCGCGGCCAACCATCATCAGAAGCCAGTAAATGGCGGCTACAGCCCCACCGATGGCGGCACCGCAGAGTGGGTCGTCGGTCAGGTAGAAGTTGAGCTCGGCGGGAATGCCGACTTCTATGCCGACATAGAAGAAGATGGCTATTACGCCAAGCACAAGGTGACGGAAACTCCAGGCACTGTAGCGGTCTTTGCCTTCGCTCTTGGCGCGGCCGAGGTTGGGCTCGGGAATCTTGACGAAAAGGAGGATGATGAAGGCAAGGGCAAAGACTCCCATGGCGATGAAGA
Source organism: Bacteroidales bacterium (assembly GCA_017501495.1). Classification (GTDB taxonomy): domain Bacteria; phylum Bacteroidota; class Bacteroidia; order Bacteroidales; family P3; genus Colimorpha. The sequence goes on from JAFVWV010000156.1 coordinate 5,086, forward strand.
GCAACGGGGCCACGTCGGTCATGGCGGTGTGGTCGGTGACGGTGCCGATGAGGGCGCCCACAAGCAGCGGTGTGAGGGTGCCGGTCAGCGAGTTGAGGGTACCGCCGGTCTGTATGAGCTGGTTGCCGCGGTTGCCGCCACCGCCGAGGGTGTTGAGCATCGGGTTTACGACGGTGTTGAGCATGCAGACGCAGAAGCCGCACACGAAAGCACCGAGCAGGTAGACGAGGAAGTTGAGCATCACAGGCTGACCGCTCACACTGAAGGTGGCCACTTCGGCTCCGACGATGCTGGAAAGGTACTGTATCACCATGCCGGTGAAACCTACGCCGAGGGCGATGAGGGCGGTCTTCTTGTAGCCGATGCGTGCCATGAGTTTGCCGGCCGGGATGCCCATGATGAGGTAGGCGAGGAAGTTCATCAGGTTGCCGAGCATACCTGCCCAGTCGTATTGGTTTTTCCAAATGTTGCCGAAGGGGGCGGCCATATTGGTCACGAAGCTGATCATGGCGAACATGAAGAACATCGTGATGATGGCGATAGTTTGTGTACTTTTGTTGGTCTTTTCCATGATTTATTGTTGTTTAGATTATTACTATTTTTTTTGTGCAGGCACCTGCGCGGAGCAGGTATACGCCTGGAGCCGCGGCTGTCCATTGGCGTGTGTTGGATGCCAGTTGGCGCCCCGTGGCGTCGTAGATGTCGGCGTCGGTGTCGATGCTGACGGTGCGTCCGTTGATTTCCACATGCGGCAGCTGGTCTTCGGCCCCATCGATACCTGCCGGGGGCTCGGGATCGGCTTCGCGCTCGGTGAAAACGCCGCGCAGCATCCATGTGGCATAGAGGCCGTGGCGGTCGTAGGGGGCCCATCCGTCGGGCAGGTGATACCACGAGCCGTCGCTGTTGCCGCAATACACGGTGTGCGTGGCAGGGTAGTCGTAGCCGTCGTGGCTTACGGTGAGCCATACATCGCCATTGTTGGCTACCGGCACCGGCTCGTCGAAGTCGATGTTGACCCACTGGTAGCTGTCGTAGACGGGAATTTCCTCGGTATGCAGCAATGTGGCATCGCAGATGCTGTCGCCTTGATAGACGCTGAATGTGAAGTAGCTATAGCCGCGATAGACGTAGAACTGCACGCCGCTGACGCTGCGGTTTTGTTTGCGCATTGATGCCGGGATGCGGATGCCCCATTCAGTGACGCTGCTCCAATCGTCTTGCCATGTTTGTTTCATCATGTTGATGCAATAGCCGATGGTGTCAGACGGGCGTATGGCGGTGAAAATGGCCGAGTCGCTGAGGTCGTTGTTGGTCAAGAACTCTATTGGGTTGACGCTTGCTCCGGATGCCCAGTGGTCGAACAGTTTGCCTTCGCCGCCGCGTGCCACCACGGTCACAATCTCGTCGCCGGTGGCATAGGTGCCGTTGCCGTCAACAGTGCCCATTGCCGGGTCGAAGCGCATGTCGACCACCACGCTGTCTGCCGTAGACATTATCGTTGGTTCGATGCCCACGACGGCGTGGTTGTTTTCGTTGAAGGTGTAGGTGGTGTTGCCACCTGTGCCGCCGATGCCTGGCGAGAGCGAGTCGATGGTGAAGTAGCCGTCGGCCAGTCCGCCCCAGCCCCAGTTGATGTGGAAGAAGCCGAGGGTGTCGTAGCCGTCGAGCACGAAAGCATGGCCGCCGTCGGCGTCGTAGCCCGAATAGAGCACCGGCCTCAAGGCCGCTATTTCGTCGCGCATAACGTCGCTCCATGCGTCGTCGGTGTAGTCGGTTTTGAAGATGCTGTGCAGCATCTGGCTGTAGCGGAAGTGGGTTCTGAGGGCCGTCTCCGCCGAGGGGTAGCCCGAAACGCCGTAGTCGGATATGTGTGCGCCGCTGGCTTCCGGACTGTACTGCATGTGCACAGCCACGCCCACGTGGTACATCAGTTCGGCCACAGCCATGATCGAGGCAGTGTCGCTGGTGGCGGTCAGTATGTAGGGCATGAGGTCCCAGCGGTAGTGGGTGGTGTCGAACTGCGCCGTGAGTGTGCCGTAAGGCTGGAGCTGATAGCTTTCGCTGCCCCAACCTACTGCGGGGTGGTTCCAGTATTTCATGATTTGTGCCGTGGCCGTGGCCACGCACCCTGTGACGCTCAAGGCCGAGCTGTTTGCGTTGTATGGGCAGAGGGCATTGTAGTAGGGGCGCTGGTTCCATCTGGTGGTGAGCAGCGGGGCTACGCTGTCGGCCACGGTCTTGGGTGCCGGCATGGCGCCTGTGTAGCGAGCCCATTCGGCAGCCACTTGTGGGGTTTGTTCAATGCCTGCTGCCACTTTGGCGGCAATGTCCTGCCTGTAGCCTTCGAGCCAGCCCTCGAGGTTGGCGGGCATGTCGTCGAGGCTGATGCTGTTGGTGGTCGAGTAGGCCAGCACAGGACGCACGCAGTCGTCTATGGCCAGCAGCACGAAGCCGCCGTCCCACTGGAAGAGGGCCATCTCGTTGCCTATGCGTTGCATCTGCATCTGCACCGTTTGTCCGGCGCAGAAGCGTGTGGCTACCTGTAGAAGTGTCGGCATGTCGACGGGTTTGGCTTGCACCGCGAGTGTGAAAACAAGCAGCAGCGGCAGTAATGACTTTTTCATCTTTTATCTTCCTTTTTTGATATAATAAAGGCAGACACCATACGTCTGATGTCTGCCTTCTTTTTGTCTGTTTTATCCTTTCAGGGCTTCCGAACCGCTGACGATTTCGATAATCTCGTTGGTGATTGATGCCTGTCGGGCTTTGTTGTAGCTCAGGCGCAGGTCTTTGAGCAGTTCGGTGGCGTTGTCGGTGGCTTTCTGCATGGCTGTCATGCGGGCACCGTGTTCGGCGGCCAGCGAGTCGAGCACCACGCGATAGAAGGTGCTGCGCAGTGAGAGGGGTATCATCTCGCGCAGTATGTCTTCTTTCGACGGTTCGTAGATGTAGTCGTTGTTTTTCTTCGCCTTGCCGTCGTGGCGGTCGTGCTTGTTCTCGATCGGGAGCCACTGCTCGTCTGAGAGCACCTGCGACAGCGAGTTCTTAAACTGGTTGTATATCAATTCTACACGGTCGATGCGCTTCTCGGCGAAGTCGGCCATCAGCGTGTCGGCCAGGTTGGCTATGGCGTCGAACGAGGGACTGTCGAGCAGTTCGTCGCATACTGTGAGGCTCAAGTCTTTCTGGCGGGCGAGCAGTTCTGACGATTTCTTGCCGATGCTTATCACGCGTATTGCGGCCCCTTCGGCGCGCCAGTGGTCGATGCGCTGCTGGGCCAGCTTGAGCACGTTGCTGTTGAAGGCTCCGCAGAGGCCCTTGTTGCTGGTGACCACCACGAGCACCGCCGTCTGCACCGGGCGCACGGCGTGGTAGGGTGTCTGCACGCCGTCGCCGGTGTCGATGTCGGCTATAATCTCGTTCAGCTGGGCTGCATAGGGACGCATGCCGATGATGGCGTTTTGTGCGCGGCGGAATTTGGCTGCCGACACCATCTTCATGGCCGAGGTGATCTGCTGCGTCGAGCTGACCGAGGCTATGCGCGTGCGTACTTCTTTGAGGTTTGCCATGGCGCGTGGTTATTTGTATCGTTCGGCGGTGTCGAGGGCCAGGGCCTTCATGGCGGCCAGGTCGCTGTCGACAAGTTTGCCGGCGCGCAGGTTGGCCAGTATGTCGGCGTGCTGCTGCTTCATGAGGGTGAGGAACATCTTCTCGAAGTCGCGCACCTTGTCGACGGCCACTTTCTGGAGCAGGCCGTTGGTGCCGCAGAAGATGATGGCCACCTGCTCTTCGACGGGCATGGGGCTGTATTGCGGCTGCTTGAGCACTTCGACGTTGCGCACACCCTTGTCGAGCACAGCCTTGGTGGCGGCATCGAGGTCGGAGCCGAACTTCGAGAAGGCCTCAAGCTCGCGATACTGGGCCTGGTCCATCTTCAGTGTGCCGGCGATTTTCTTCATCGATTTAATCTGGGCCTTGCCGCCCACGCGGCTCACCGAGATACCGACGTTGATGGCCGGACGCACACCGCTGTTGAAGAGGTTGGTCTCGAGGAATATCTGGCCGTCGGTGATGGAGATGACGTTGGTGGGGATATAGGCCGAGACGTCGCCTGCCTGGGTTTCGATGATGGGCAGTGCGGTGAGCGAGCCGCCGCCTTTGACCAAGCCTTTGAGCGAGGCGGGCAGGTCGTTCATCTGAGCGGCGATGGCGTCGTTCTGAATGATGCGGGCTGCGCGTTCGAGCAGGCGGCTGTGCAGGTAGAACACGTCGCCGGGGTAGGCTTCGCGTCCCGGCGGGCGACGGAGCAGCAGCGAGACTTCGCGGTAGGCCACGGCCTGCTTCGAGAGGTCGTCGTAGATGACGAGGGCGTTGCGGCCCGTGTCGCGGAAGTATTCGCCGATGGCGGCACCCGCGAAGGGTGCGTAGAACTGCATGGCGGCGGGGTCGCTGGCTGTGGCGGCCACGACGATGGTGTAGTCCATGGCGCCTTTCTGCTCCAGGTTCTTCACCAGGTTGGCCACGGTGCTGCCTTTCTGGCCGCAGGCCACGTAGATACAGTACACCGGGTCGCCGGCGTCGTAGTTGTTCTTCTGGTTGATGATGGTATCGATGGCGATGGCGGTCTTGCCGGTCTGGCGGTCGCCGATGATGAGCTCGCGCTGGCCGCGGCCGATGGGTATCATCGAGTCGATGGCCTTGATGCCGGTCTGCAGCGGCTGCTCCACCGGCTGGCGGTAGATGACGCCGGGGGCTTTGCGCTCGATGGGCATGTCGTGGAGCTGGCCTTTGATGGGACCCTTGCCGTCGATGGGCTGGCCGATGGTGTTGATGACGCGGCCGAGCAGGCCCTCGCCGACGGGCAGCGAGGCAATGCGGCGCGTGCGCTTGACGGTGTCGCCCTCGTTGATGGTGCTCACCTCGCCCAGCATCACCACGCCCACGTTGTCCTCTTCGAGGTTCTGCACGATGCCTTGGTCGCCGTTGTCGAACTCCACGAGCTCGCCGCTTTGGGCGTTGTTGAGGCCGTAGACGCGTGCTATACCGTCGCCGACGGTCAGCACGGTGCCCACCTCCTCGAGCTCGACGTTCAGGTCGACGTCGGCCAGTTGCTTCTTAAGGATTGCCGATACTTCGGCAGGCTTTATGTCTGACATATTGTGTTATAATTTGCTTTCGTATTCGTTCTTTGCAAACTCGATGCGGAGTTTGCGTATCTTGGTGCGGATGCGCGCATCGTACATGTTGTGGTCGAATTCGAGCTTGAATCCGCCCAGCATGTGGCTGTCGGTGCGGTCGTGCAGCTCGACGGTCTTGCCCGTGTGGTCGGCCACCATGCGGGTGACCATGGTGCGGGCGGTGTCGTCGATGGGCTGGTGGGTCACCAGGTCGGTGTAGATGATGCCGCGCAGCTCGCGCCATTGCTCGAGGTAGGCGTTGCTGATGCCGCGCAGGTTGACTGAGCGGTTTTTCTTGACCACAAAGAGCAGGAATGCCATCGTCTCCTGGCCGACGCGGTCGGCAAACAGGGCGCGCACCACGGCGGCTTTCTTCTCATGTGGCACCGTGGGGTTGGCGAATACGACGACCAGCTCGCGGCTTGCGGCGCAGACGTCGCCAACCGTGCGCATGTCGTCGGCCACGCGGTCGGCGGTGCCGCGTTCCTCGGCCAGCATGAGCAGTGCCCTGGCATAGTTGGTGTTGATGCGATAGTCGTTCATCGTCTGGCGGCGTTTAGTTCAGCTTCATCAGCTCGAGTTCTTTCTGTATCAGCGTGTCGGCTTTCGGCTTGTCGCTCAGCTCGGCGCGTATGAGTTTCTCGGCTATCTCGATGCTGAGGTTGGCTATCTGGTTCTTGAGCTCGGTCATGGCTTTCATCTTCTCGTATTCGATGCTCTCGCGAGCGTTGTCCACGATGCGGTTGGCCTCGGCCGTGGCTTTGGCGCGTGCTTCTTCGATGATGTTGTCGCTTGCCAGTCGGGCGTCGCGAAGCATCTCGTCGCGTTCAAGTTTGGCCTGGCGCAGCAGCTCTTCGTTGTGGGCCACGAGGCTCTTCATCTCCTCGCGGGCCTTGGCCGCCTCGCCCAGCGACTGCTCGATGGCATCCTCGCGCTTTTTGAGCGCCACGAGTATCATCGGCCAGCCGAATTTGATGAGGATGAATGCCAGTATGCCGAACGACACGAGCATCCATACGAAGGTGCCGATGCCGGGGTTGATCAGGGGGTTGTTCATTGTCTGTGATTTATCTGTTGCGAGTTCCGTAACCTCGGAAAAGTCTTTTCAAAAGGGGACGGCCAATCGCCGCCCCCGTTTGTCTTGTCCGGCGTCCGCTTATTTGAGGACGACGAGCAGGCAAAGCACCACGGCGAAGAAGGCGACGCCTTCGACCAGTGCGGCGGCGATGATCATCGTCGAGCGGATGTCGCCGCCAGCTTCGGGCTGACGGGCCATGCCTTCCATGGCGCCCTGGCCGATCTTGCCGATGCCGATACCGGCGCCGACGGTGGCCAGACCTGCTCCGATGGCTGCTCCGAGGTAACCCCATGCGATGCCAGCCACTGCCTGCAATGCAATCAAAAGTGATGTCATAATACTGTTTTTTATGTTGTTAAACAATTACTTTCTCTTCGCGTAAAGCGAAATTCGGGTGCAAAGATATGTAATTTTTTTTAATTAAATGTTAATTGCGGCAATTTTTTTTACCAAAACGTTCAGATTCAACTCTAAAATTCAACCAGCGGCCTCCGTTGCAGCCATTTGCAAAATCTGCTGCATTTTTTGATCATCTGCCGAAAAACGGCCCCGGAACCGCCTTTGTATAATGTTGATAATCTGTATCATATACCTATCATCTCTTACTCTGCTCCTACTCTCCTCTTACCCCGCTCCTACTCAAGTCTTATTTTTGTAAGAGAAGGGTAGGAGCGGGTATAGCGATGAGCAGGCCGAAACAGGGCGCAGACCGCTGTGCGGGGGGCGGATAAAGGAAAGCCCCGCAACGGCGCTGCGGCCGTTGCGGGGCTTGTTGTTGCGTGATGGGGCGCGGCTCAGACGAGGTCGAGCGAATAATGCAGGCCCACGTTCTGTCGGCGTGCGCGGGCCATCTTGATGATAAGGTATGAGCAAGCGATAAGGTTGCGCAGTTCGGAGAGGGGCTCGGTGAGCACGCTGCGGTTGTAGAGGTCTTCGGTTTCGCGGAAGATGAGGTTCAGGCGGTCGAAGGCGCGCTGCAGGCGCAGGTCGCTGCGCACGATGCCGACGTAGTTCCACATGATTTCCTGCAGCTCTTTCTTTGTCTGGGTGATGAGGATCATCTCCTCGTTGAGCACCATGCCGTCGGCGTTCCAGTCGGGCACGCCGGTTTTGAATTCGATGCCGCCCACTCTTGCAATGGCGCTTTGGGCGGCGTTGTGCGCGTAGACGACGGCTTCGAGCAGTGAGTTGGATGCCAGTCGGTTGCCGCCGTGCAGGCCAGTGCAGCTGCATTCGCCTGCGGCGTAGAGGTTGCGGATGGAGCTCTCGCCGTTGCGGTCCACCTTGATGCCGCCGCATTGGTAGTGGGCTGCCGGGCGGATGGGGATCATGTCGCGCGTGATGTCGATGCCTATTGAGAGGCACTTGGCGTAGATGGTGGGGAAGCCCTCGATGAGGTGTTTTTTGCCGATGCCGCGGGCGTCGAGGTAGAGGTAGTCTTTGCCGCTGAGTTTCATCTCGTTGTCGATGGCGCGGGCCACGATGTCGCGTGGGGCGAGGCTCAACCGCGGGTCGTATTTCTGCATGAATTCGTTGCCGTTGCGGTCTTTGAGCACGGCTCCGGCGCCGCGCATGGCCTCGGTGATGAGAAAGGCCGGTTTCTCGGCTGGGTTGTAGAGTGAGGTGGGGTGGAACTGCATGAATTCCAGGTCGCTCAGCACGCCGCGTGCGCGGTGCACCATGGCCACGCCGTCGCCGGTCGATATGACGGGGGTGGTGGTGGTGCTGTAGACGTTGCCCATGCCGCCGGTGGCCAGCAGGGTGACGCGTGCCAGATAGGTGTCGATGCGGTTGGTGTCGCAGTCGAGGGCGTAGGCGCCGTAGCATTCGATGCCGGGTGTGTGTTTGGTGACGCGTTGCCCGAGGTGGTGCTGCGTGATGATGTCGATGGCGAACTGCCGCTCCTTGATGTCTATGTTCGGGTGGCGGCGTGCTGCCTCGAGCAGGCCGCGCTCTATCTCCTCGCCGGTGTTGTCTTTGTGGTGCAGGATGCGGAACTCGGAGTGGCCGCCCTCGCGGTGCAGGTCGAAGCGGTCGCCCTTGCGGTCGAGGTCGAAGTTGACGCCGTACTGCACCAGTTCGCGTATCCGGTCGGGTGCCTCGCGGATGGTCATTTCTACCACCTCGCGGTCGCAGATGCCGTCGCCGGCCACCAGTGTGTCTTGTATGTGTTTGTCGAAAGAGTCGCTGTCGTACATCACGGCTGCTATGCCGCCCTGGGCGTAGCGCGTGCTGCCCTCGGCGGCGTCGCCTTTGGTCAGGATGCACACCTTGCCGTAGGGTGCCACTTTGAGTGCAAAGCTCAGACCGGCTATGCCAGAGCCGATGACCAGAAAGTCTACTTCATGTCGCATATAGTGGTGTTTTTTTTGAGTGTTATTGTCGATGTATGATTGTGATGCGCTTTATGCCGAACGCAGTGTCCGTGGCGGCGCGCAGCAGGTAGGAGCCTTGCGGCAGGCGGCTGACGTCGAGCGGCGTGCGTCCGCTGCGGGCTGTGGCGTGCATCAGCTCGCGTCCGCTCATGTCTATGAGGGTCAGCGCTGCGCCCTCGGCGCATTCCACGGTCAGCATGTCTGAAGCCGGGTTGGGGCTCACGACTATGGACATGGCGCCCATGGCGATGTCTATGCCTGTGGTGTCTATGTCTGTGGTGTCGGTGCCGGGATGCGGTTCGGGCGCCTGGGCGGTGATGGCGCGCACCATATAGCTGTATTTGCGCCAGTTGCTCGACGGCTGGTAGTTGCTGCCCCAAAGCATGGCATATTGGTTGCCGGAGCTGTAGGTGGCCGTGGCGGGGTAGGGAATGTCGGTGCTGTGCATGACGACCCACACCGACTGGCCGGGTGCGGGAGTGGCGGCGCTGTCGAAGCTAAAGGTATACCAGTCGCCTGTCGACTCTTCGCCGATGGTGGCGCTTTGCTGGGCGATGGCGACCGTCGGCGTTGAGGCGCCGCAGTAGACGGTCACGTCGAAGGTGCCGGGTCTGTCGACGAAGAATTGTGTGGCTGTGATTTGGCGTCCGTCGTTGAAGAGCGAGGCAGGCAGTCGAATGCCCCACCATGCTTCGGGCGAGTCGGCGCCGCGGCCGAAGGTGGTTCTGCGTTGGCCGTGGCCGCAGTAGCCGAGGGTGTCGCCGCCGAGGGCGGTGAAGCGTGCGCCGAGGCCGATGTCGCCGCCGGTGACCACGACGGTGCGCGGGTTGTGGCGGTAGCCGTCGGTCCACCCGTCAAAACGGTTGGCTCCGATGGCGGTGGCTTGCAGTTGCACGGTGTCGCCGAAGGCATGTGAGCCGGTGCCGCTGACGGTGCCTGCACCGTTGCCTGCATTGGTCACGGTGATGGTGCCGCCGAGACCCCAGAGACTGTCGGCCAAGGGCTCGATGCCGACGATGACACGGTTGTCGAGGTTGTAGGTCGACGAGGTGCTGCCGCCGGTGCCGCCCGACGAGGGGTTGAGAGCACCGATGGCGTAGTAGCCGTCGCAGTAGCCACCCCAGCCCCAGTTCATGTGGAAGAGGCCTGCGTCGTCGTAGCCGTCGCAGACGAAGGCGTGTCCGCCGCCTCCGCGTCCGGTATAGTAGACGGGGCGTCCGGCATCGAGTTCGGCATGCAGCATGGCCTGCCATGCGCTGTCGCTGTAGTCGGCTTTGTATTCGCAATGCAGCAACGGGCTGTACTTGAAGTTGTATTTCATGGCGTTCTCGGCGCAAACCTCGTCGTATTCGCCGAAACTGATCGATGTGGCCGAACTGCCCGAGTTGGCGTCGGCGGCATATTCCATCTCCACGGCCACGCCGATATGGAACACGAGTTGCGCCACGGCGTTGGCTTCAGCCGATGAGCTGACGCTGGTCAGCTGGTTGGGCATGTTCGGCCAATCGTAGGCGGTGGCTCCGAAGTCGGCCGATATGGGATTGTAGCCCTCGCAGGTGTAGCTGCGGCTGCCGTAGCCGGTGTCGGGGTGGTTCCAGTATTTCATAATCTGGGCTGTGGCTATGGCCACGCATCCGGCCGGCGGTCGGGCGCCATGTTGCGGCGACGGGCATTGCATGTTGTATGGCTGGTTTTGATCCCATGTCGTGGTGAGCATGGGCGCCAGGGCTGTGGCCGGAGTCGCAGGGTCGGCATCCCAGCAGGGGGAGCGTTTGCCGATGCCGCTCAGGCGCTGCACTTCGAGGTCGTAGCCCTCAAGCCATGCGGCCACATGGCCGGGCATGTTGTCGGCGCGGAATGTGCCGTCGGGCGACCATGCAAGCAGCGGACCGGCACAGTCGTCGGCGCTGACGATGGCAAAACCGCCGCTTTCGGCTCCGAAGACGAACAACTGGGTGTATGGCAGCTGCGGTGTGAGGTCGATGAGGGTCTTGCCGGGCAGCGTGGCTTTGGCTATGCCGAGTGCTGCGCTTTTGCCGACGGGTCTGGCGTTGGCGGCCATGCATGTGGCGGCAAGCAGTATTGCAATCAATCGTTTCATAATGTTCATCGGTGTTTGTCTCTATTGTCGGGGCAGGAAACGTACGTCGGCAGGACTGATGAGGCCCATGCAGATGGATTTGGCTACGCGTGCGGCGCTTTTATTGACGATGCCGAGGCGGCGCGAGAGGTCTTTCTGCCGCTCCTGGATGGTTTTGTCGGTCTCGCCGAGGCGGTCCGATATTTCGCTGGCGGTGCATCCGGCGGCTTCGAGCAGCAGCAGCTGGCGCTCTGTGTCGCTCACCTCGCAGGAGGCATCGTAGTTGTTCACGAGCTCGAAGTAGCGCCCGGCAGCCTCTTTGAGGGTGAGCATCACGGGGTAGTTGAAGTAGCACTCCTCGCCTCGTTCGAGGCAGGCGATGGCGCGTAGGATATTCTCTACTGAAAAACCGCCTACGGCATTCTTGCTTACGAAGGCCGACGCACCATTGGCGAGGGCCTCCATCACCACCCTCCCCACTTCGTGCATGCGCAGTGTGCGCCCCTCCTCGGAGGGCAGCGGATTGTCGAACCGGCCGGAGAAGATGATGACACGCACTTGCGGATAGCGCTCGTGCAAGCGGCGTGTGATGGCAAGACCTCCCGTGGGTTCGCCTTGGAATTCCATGTCGACCAGCAGGTAGTCGGGAGGCTCTATGCCGCTCAGGGCGGCCATCAGTTCCGGACCGCTGCCGAATGTGTCCACCATCTCTACCCGGCGCATGACGCTGCCGTCCACACCGCCGCTCTCCACCTCGGCAGTGCGGCCATTCATCTCCATCTTGACGAGGCGGCGTATCAGCGGTTCGTCGTCGACCATCATTACACGTATGTTGCTCATTGTTTTCCTTTTTTTATTTGTCTTCGCCCGCCACGCGGCAGTGCATAGTGGTGCCTTGGCCTTCGGTGCTCTCGACCCACAGCTTGCATCCGCGCCGCGTCAGGTCGTCGTGTTTCTTGATGATGTAGCGGCAGAGGATCAGACCGAAGCCGTGTTCGCTGCCTTGCGGCAGTTCGCGGTCGGCGCGGAAGAGGGCTTCGCATTGTTCGGCATTCATGCCGCTGCCGGTGTCTCTTATGGTGATGTCCACCATATTGTCCTCGGTTTGTGTGGCCGCTATGACGACGCTGCCTCTCGCGGTGTGCTGAAGGGCATTGTTGACCATGTTGCGCAGCAGAATGACCATAAGCAGGCGGTCGCCCCACATGCGGAGTGATGTCGGCTCGAAACAGAGTTCCACGCCCGGCTGTGGTGCTATCACTTGGCCTCGTACGTCGTCGAAGAGCTCTTGCACGGCGAAAGTCGAGGCGTTGAAAGCCAGGCCTGACGGCACCGACAGGGATGTCCAGTTCTTTATGTTGTCGAAGGTGCGCAGCAGTTGTCCAAGTATTTCGCCTCGCATGTCGGGGGTGAGGTCGGGACGGCTGAGGTAGTTGACAAAAGGGCTCACATCGTGGCGCATGACGCTCAGCGCGGTCTCGACTCCGGCGATGCGCTCCACATCGCGGCGTTTGGCCTCTTCGAGTTGCTGTTTCTCACGACGCAGGCGGCGACGGCTGAGCCATAGCATTACCGCCAATACCGCCAGCAGCAGTCCTCCCACAGCTGCCGCCATGGCTGCCAGGCTCATCCAATGGCTGCGGCGCGTGGCGGATTGAAGGCTTTGCTGCAGGGCGAAGTCTTCATGCTCGTTTTTTGTGATGTAGTCTTGCATCTCGCTGTGATGCTCGTACCAACGGCGCACCTGATCGGCATCGGTGGCAAAACGGCTGCGTATCATCACGTCGAACAGAGAAAGCTCCATCTTGGGGGCCGTAAAAGGCTTCCATATCTCGTGCCGGTCTATCCATTCTTGCAGCACTTCGTGCGCTTTCAGAGTGTCGCCGATGAGCAGGGCATAGCGAGCCGTGGATGTTGTTCCGCCAATCATCTGGTAGGGGTCGCAATAGTCGAAGAATGCCAATCGTGCTTCGTTGTAGAGGGCCAGCACCGAGTCGGGCGGTTCTGTGCCGGGCAGGCTCTTCAGAGCCAATGCCGTCATCTGAAGGGTGTTGGCGTAGTGGTAGGTGCAGAATGCTCCAGGCAGGTCGAGGATGTCCATGTTGTCATAGCAGTAGTCGAGAGCGGTGAGGCTCTCGCCGGCACTCTGCCATCCGTAAGCCAGGGCATAGTTGAGGGCCATGTCCTGTGCATAGTCGACGCGTAGCTGCGGACGCCGTTGCTCCACCTCGTCGAGCAGGGTGCGTACGTCGGCCTCCTTGCCATTGCGGTAGTGGAAGTTGAGCACCAGCATGGTGATGTAGTACTCGGTCTGGGCGTAGCTGTAGAGTATGTTGTCGCGGTTGCGATGCAGAATTCCGCTGCGTTCAATGTTGTGGAGCAGCCGGTAGCTGTCGGCTATGCGGCATTGGCGTTGCAGCAGTCGTGCCTTGAGCAGTCGTGCTATAACCAGTTCAACATCGGCGTTGGCCGAATGGGCTTTCGAGGCTTCGACCTTCTCCACCAGCTGCATGGCTGTGGTGTAGTCGGCCTGCTGGTAGCGGGCAAAAGCCATGTTGTTTGTGGCGCGCATGGCACCATCGTCGTATGATGGAAGGGAATCGGCAATGAACTGTATGGCTTGGCGAGATGTCTCGACGCACAGCGCTGGATCGCGATAACGGTTAAGGAAGGCTTCGCGATTCATTCCGTCGACGCGCGAGCGCAGCAGAGGATCTACTTCAGGCTCGCGTCGGCAACCCGCCAGCAGCAAAATGACTGCCAGCAGCATTAAGAATCTATGTTGCCATATTTGCATATTTTTCGCCTTTATAACGCGGTGACAGCCTTTTTTATTGTGCGTTTTGTGAATTATTTTCAAAAACTTCGTCTATAGCAATCAGCGTTTTATGCTAAAATACACAAAAAAATTTGGTCGGTTTGGAAAAAGTGTGTATTTTTGCATTCGCTTTTAGAGCAAAAAAGGTCGTTTGGCCGAGGGGCTAGGCACAGGTCTGCAAAACCTGCTACTCCGGTTCAAATCCGGAAGCGACCTCGAAAACAGAAATGCCGTACTTGTACGGCTTTTTATGTTTTATGCAATAATACTGCATCGTATGCGTTATTACTGTATGTATTGTTAAAGGATGAGAAGGATTTGTTGTATAGTCTTGTTTGTCGTCCTGTTGGCGTTTGACGTGAGTGTTTTGGCCCAAGACGCTTGTCCTGTCCGCACCAACGAGGGTGTTGACTTCTGGGTTACATTTATCAACAATGTTACGGTAGGTAATCCTGAAAATATTTATAATCTGTTTATTACGGCTGGAGATAGTGCTGCTATGGTGACCGTGGAGAATCCGGGCACGGGGTGGTCGTCGAATATATCGCTGGCCGCTTTCGGGAGTCAGGTGGTGACGCTGCCGTACTTTGCTCCCCAGTCAGGCATGGCTGTAAACAATGGGTATCATATTACTTCGACGACAAAGATTTCTGTGTTGGCAGACAACTATATCCCCGATTCATGGGATATTGCGATGGTGCTGCCGACCCATGCCTTGCGCTCGCGTTATATTGTGCAGGATATTAGCCTTGCCACAGATTATCCCAGTGGAGTGGCTTTTGTCGCAGCCGAAGACAGTACGGTGCTTTCTATGGTACTGCCTCACTCTGTCGAGAATGTAAGTACTCCTGCGGGTGGCTTATATACCTCGCCGATGCTTATGGCCGGGCAATCACTGTTTCTTAGCAATGCAGCCGGACACGGATTCAACGGTATGGTGGTGAATTCAAACGGCAAACCTTTTGCAACATTCCAGGGCCATTCGTGTGCCCGTGTCGGGAATGCTGGTTCGCAGTATGGGCGTGACCATATGTTCGAGCAGGCTCTGCCGACCGATCTTTGGGGTACTGACTTTCTGGTTACACCTACGAGTGGACGTACTGAGGGCGACGTGATAATGGTCACGGCTTCGGCCGATGGGTGTACGGTTACGGCCAATGGCGTGCTGCGAGGCACATTGTCCGAGGGCGCAAGTATGGAGCTCTCCCTGCCATCGGGCTCCACGATGCACATAGTGACATCGCAGCCGGCGTATGTATGCCTCTACACCTATAGTTTCCATAATGGCGGCACCTATGGCGATCCTTGCAGCATCACCATCCCGCCAAGCGACCGCTGGGTATGCCGTGCGGCTTTCTTTGTCAATCGCGACAATACGGATGTTTCGGATGAACAATATATTCCTATGAACGGTCACCGGTTGAATGTAATTACCCGTACCGCGGATGTTCCGTATATATCCATTAACGGAACTTCAAATATGCTTAATTTCACGCAGACATCTGACGGCTATAGCTATGCGACTGTTGCCATACAGCCAAACACCACATACTCCATCGATGGACAGGGACATCGCTTCTCTGCCCATGCCTATGCCATGGGTAAGTGGGTCGGGGCGGGCTTTACTGTCGGTATGGAACTCAATGACTACAACGTCAGCATAGATACGGTATATATCTACGACACCGTCTGTCAGGATGTACCCTACGACACATTCTGCATTCATCTTGATGCAGGCAACACTCATCTTCCAGGTACAAGCACCTACACTTGCAGGCTCGACAACACCGAATACATTGTTCAGTTGACAGTGCTTGAAGCCAATACCCTCATGTTGTACGATAGTATTGTCTTTGGAGATACGCTTGAGTTTGCCGACTCGTCACTCATGTTGGCTGGTTCCTATACTTTCCATTATACCAACCGTTTCGGGTGCGACTCTACGGTTACACTTGTCCTCACTTATCGCGATGTTTCCATCACCTCGTCGGTTGCCGAATTCTGTCCGGGTGATTCGGTAACTCTCACTGCCGATGGTTTGCAGGTTTTCTTGTGGACAGCCGATCCTGCCGATCCAAGCCTTGACCAGCAGCAAGGCCAGCAGGAAGTCGTTGTGGCGCCTGTGCAGACAACTGTTTACAGCCTTGTTGACGACCATGGTGGCATCATTAAGTCCATAACGCTTTCCCCGGTGGAGCTTCCAAGTCTTTGCGTTGACGTTAATCGTGACATCCTTGATTTTGATTATCCCACGCTTATCTTCGACGACTGCTCGGATGGCAGCCGATCGACGACATGGCGTTTCGACGACGGCTTGGTGATGCGTGGACAGCATGTGCGCCGGCTTTTCCACCACCCGTTGCCCGACAGCATTTCGGTTGTCATGACCAGTTGCTCCGGTGCCGACTGTTGTGTCGACACCACCTTGACTATCCCCATGAAGATACGATCCGTATGGTTCCCCAATATCGTGACTCCGCTGAGCGACGATGCCAACAGCTTCTTCGGCTGCAGCACGTCGTATGATGTCGAGAGCTATAGCCTTACGGTTTATAATCGTTGGGGATTGGAGGTGTATAGCACAAACAACATAAACGACCGCTGGAATTTCAGCGATCGTAATGGAGTACGTCTTCCACAGGGCGCTTATGTGTTTGTCTTCAGTCTGCGCGATAAAGACGGTACGGTTGAATATGGTACGCGTACCGTTACTGTCGTTTATTGAAGCGCAGCCTGGATGCTCATCTCGTAGAGCTCGGCCGGCGAGATGCCCATCGCTCTGGCCTGTTTCGGCACTATGCTTTCGGCGCTTTGACCCGGTATGGTGTTCACCTCGAGGAAGTAGAGCTCCTGCTCGTCGGTGTTGTAGATGTAGTCGAAGCGCACGATGCCGCGGCAGCCGAGAAGGTCGTACAGTCGGTACGAAACTTCCTGTATGTGTTTTGCGAGGGCTTCGTCGCACTGGGCGGGGCACACCTCGTTGCTGAAACCGTCGTACTTGGCCTCATAGTCGAAGAATTCATGCCCGCCGGTGGGAATTATTTCTGTGACAGGGAACACGAGCTTGTGCTTGAAGTCGGGGTGCCAACCAAGGTATTTGGAGCCTTTGGGGAACTGCATGACGCCGCAGTCGAACTCGCGTCCGGGTATGAACTCTTCCACCAGCACCTGACGGTCTTCGGTGAAGGCTTCGCGTATGGCCGGCAGCAGTTGCTCGCGGCACTTCACTTTGGTGGTGGCCACGCTGCTTCCGCCCGCGGCGGGTTTCACGAAGACGGGGTATGTCATGCCCTGCATCAGCTCGTCGAGTTTGGCATCGGTCGGCGGCTCCTTGTAGAGCAGCACCGACGGTGCCACCTTGACCAGCCCGAAGCTTTTCACCACAGGGTTGCAGTATCCCTTGTGGAAAGTGAGGGCCGAGGTGTAGTAGCCGCAGGTGGTATAGCGGATGCCCAACGTGTCGAAGTAGCCCTGCAGCACGCCGTTCTCGCCGGGGTTGCCATGCACTATGATGAAGGCCAGGTCGAACTTGACCTTATGACCGTTGTCGCATACGGTGAAGTCGCCGCGGTCTACGGGGCGGTGTTCGCCGTCGGCGTCCCACCACCATTCCTCGCGGTCGATTACAATCTTGTAGACGTTGTATTTCGTATGGTCGAGCTGGCCATACACCTGGTTGCCGCTGGCGATACTCACTGCGTGTTCGCCGCTGTAGCCGCCCATGACAAGTGCTATGTTCTTCTTCATAGTTCGAAATGTGTTGTTCGACTGTTAAAACGCCCCGTATCATGAAATATTGTCTCTGCATGCAAACTTTTTCTGTTTCTTCACAGAAATACACTCATGTAGAGCTGCAGACATTTGCCAATGATTGTTATGGATACGTTGTTATTGTGCAGAATATAAAAGAAGAGGCCTTGAAAAAGGCCTCTTCTTTTATATTGAAATAATCAGATTAGTTCTTTGCGGCTCTGCCGACGTTGCCAAGAGCTTTCTGGTTGTTCTTCTGAAGGGTTGCATCAGAAGGATTGAGGTCGCTTTTGCTGGAGACTTTGGTGCCGTCGGCTTTGGTGAGGGTCATAGAACCTTCATTGGTACTTTTTCTGTCAGCATTGGCAGCAATTTTCTGCTGGGTGGTGGGCTCCTCTTTTTTTGCAGTGGTTTTTTTTGCAGTGGTTTTGACAGGTTCCTCTTCGGCAACAGCCTCGACTGTATCGACGGTGTCAGTAAATTCTTCAACCATCATGGTGTCGATAGGAGTGGTGTCAGCGGTCTCGGGGGCGTTCTGTTTGCAGGCGGCCATCAGACCAACAATTGCGACGGCCATTGCGGCCAGTTTGAATGCTTTCTTCATAATTCTTAATTCTTTAAAATTTTTTGCAAAAATACAATTTTTTCTAAAGATGGCAATTATGTTGCTTTTTTTTTATGATTATTTAAGATTTTGTTTTGCAGATTTGCTATGGATGGGATTCTTTAAACGCTTGAAATTCTGATTGTATGAACTGTCGTGATACTCTGGTGCAGTTGGTCTTTTTACTTTCTGTATTGGACAGTGGACAAGCCATACACCATCTCTTTTTTTCAAGTTTAGTGTATCGATGAAGTTCTTTCTTGGGGTTGTTTTGTGATAAACCGCATATGCGTCTGTGTCGCTTGTTGCGTCAACAGATAATATCTTAATATTAGCCGGTGTGTCTGACTCGATATATTCTTTGCCTACGGCCTGCATTATGTTGCGTGCCATTACAAGAGTTGTTGTCTTTGTCTCTTCTGTGGCGAAAAGTGCGGCAGAATCAATTTGGTAATTTGATGTCAGCAATGCGTAATTGTATGCGGATTCTCTTATGTTTTTTTCTTCGTTGGTGCAGCTCGCGAGCAATAGTGCCCCCGAGGCTAAAGTAACAATCCGAAATAAGAAGAACTTCATTTTTGTTTTCTTTTAAAAAGAGAAAGGTTGCAAGTTTATTGGCAACCTTTCTCTTTATTTTATTTCAAGTGTAAATGCACTTTATTCGGCATCTTCCATCCAGGTCCAGCTGTAGTTGTCGATGGTGCCGTTGAGTTTGGTGATCTCACCGTAGTCGGTCATACCCGAGTTGATGAGGTTCTCAATGTCATATTGGTCGACGCTGAAAGTGGCGCTCATTTTGCGTGCGGTCACATCGCATTCGGTGATGTTCTCGATAAAGGTGGAGCTGATGGTCTGCCAGCGCAGATAGTTGCCAGCTTCATTATTCTCGTCTCCTTCGTAGTAGACGACATCGCCGGGGATGCTGTAGCTGACGACATCGCCGCCAGAGGTCTGGTAGGTGTAGCTGCCGGGAGTAGTGGTAAGGGTACCGCTGACGTAGGCTTCAGTGGCCTGGCCGCCGCCAAGCATTGCGGTGGCATCGTTTGCATTCTTGAAGCCGTAAAGAATCAGATAGTTTTGGTCAAGGGTACTTCCTTGTTGGGTGGTATAGGTGAAAATGGTACCGGCAGCTTCCCAAGAGGCCTCACCAAAGGTCACTTTGAAAGAGGATGCAGGAGTTGCGGGGGTGGTGTCGTTGGTCTCGTTCTCATCCTTCTTGCAGGCGGTGAACAGAAGTGAGCCGGCGACGAGGGCAAGGCCCATGAATTTGAAAATGTTTTTCATTGTTTTTTAATTTTTTAGGGTTAATTTTAATTTGTTTTCTGTTTCAAAATTTGATGCAAAAATACGCACTTTTTTTGATATGGAGAAAAAAATGTGTTTTTTTTGTGTTTTTTAACACACGCGTTTTGTTTCGGGTGGTCAGGTGGAGCGGGTGTCGAGTGCGTCGCGCAGGCCGCTGGCCACGAGCATGAAGGCCAGGACTATTATCATGATGGCGGCGCCGGGCAGCAGGGCAAGGTAGGCGCTGTCGAGCAGTATGTAGCCGTAGTTTTCTTTGACCATCATGCCCCACGAGGGGGTGGGCGGTTGCACGCCGATGCCGAGAAACGAGAGTCCTGCTTCGAGCAGTATGGCGCTGGCGAAGTTGCTTGCTGCCACCACGGTGACGGCTCCGGCCACGTTGGGCAGTATGTGGCGCACGATGGTGCGTGCGGTGCTGAATCCGAGGGCGCGTGTGGCTTCGACATATTCTTTCTCGCGAAGGCTGAGCACCTCGCCGCGCACCACGCGGGCTATGTCGACCCACATCGTGAGGCCCACGGCTACGAAAATCTGCCAAAAGCCTTTGCCGAGGGCGAAGGTGATTGCTATGACGAGGAGCACTGTGGGTATGGACCACACGACGTTTATGAGCCACATGATGACATTGTCGACCCAGCCGCCGCGGTAGGCGGCCAGTGCGCCGAGGCTCACGCCGATGACGAGGGCTATGATGATGGCTATGAATCCAACCGATAGGCTGACGCGTGAGCCGATCATGAGCATGCTGAGCACGTCGCGCCCGTAGGCGTCGGTGCCGAGCACGAAGGTGCGCTCGCGCACGGTGGCCGCGTCGGCCGCCACGCTGAAGGGTGCACCGGCTATGGGCTCGACGCGGATGCTGTCGGCCGTGACGCTATATTTATTAATAGGTGTGGCTGTGTAGGGCAGTGGCTCGCCCCGGAGCATGGTGGAAAGGCTGAAGTGGAAGGAGCGGAAGTCGTCTGTGGCGCCCGCTTCTGTGTTTTCGGCTTTCCTCTCGCAGAGGAAGGTGGCCTTGCTGCCAGGCTTGAGGGTGGCCAGCTCGAGGTACTGCTGGTTGCAGTCGGGGGTGTGGTCGGGTGTGATGAGGTAGCCGAGTATGGCCACAAGGGCGAAGAGCCCTATGACGACGAGGCTCGCCACCGACAGCGGGTTGCGTCGGAAGCGGCGCCAGGCCTCGGCGCTGAGCGAATGGCTGGCGAGGTCGGCGGCAGAGCGGCGGCGGCTGAGGGGCTTCATCATTTTTACATAAATCCCAGTTCCACTTTTATCTCGTCGGGTATCATGTCCATGCTCCAGGGCGGGTCGAAGGTGAGTTCGACGTCGACGCTTTTGACGCCGCTGATATAGCTCACCATCTGTTTCACCTCCTGAAACATGTATTCGGCTTCCGGGCAGTCGGGGGCCGTCATGGTCATCAGTATGTGGACGTTCAGCTCGTCGTCGACATCGATCTTGTATATGAGGCCGAGGTCGTATATGTTGACCGGTATTTCGGGGTCGTAGATGCTGCGCAGGCAGTTGACGACCGCGCTGTTGATTGTCTCTTTTGTAGGGTTCATTTCTTGATGGAATAGGCCAGGGCGTACATCTTCATCTGCTTGATCATGGCTGTGAGGCCGTTGGAGCGTGTGGGGGAGAGGTGCTCTTTGAGGCCGATGGCGTCTATGAACGCCAGGTCGGCGTCGAGTATCTCCTGCGGGGTGTGTCCGTCGAAGGCGCGTATGAGGAGGCTGATGATGCCGCGGGTGATGACGGCGTCGCTGTCGGCGCGGAAGCGGAGCACGCCGCCGTCGAAGCTGCAGCTAAGCCACACGCGGCTCTGGCAGCCCTGGATGAGGTTCTGCTCTGTCTTGTCGGCTTCGGCAATCTGTGGGCAGTCTTTGCCGAGCTCGATGAGGTAGGCGTACTTGTCGAGCCATTCGTCGAAGTTGGCGAATTCGTCGACAATCTGTTGTTCTGTTTCTTTTATGGTCATTTCGGTGCTTTGTGAATGAGGTATGCGGCAGCGATGCCGAACACTATTTGAGGCAGCAGCACCGCCATGAATGGCGAGAGGCTGCCGTTGATGGCAAATACGGTGGTGACTTTCATGAAGACGATGAATCCGAAGGCGATGGTGATGCCAATGGCAAGGTGCATGCCTATGCCGCCGCGGCTTTTGCGGGCGGCGATGGCCACGCCGATGAAGGTCATGACGATGATGGCCAGCGGCGTCAGCAGCCGCTGGTATAGCTCGATTTCGGCTTCTTTGACGGTGCCGGTGCCGCGCAGCTTTTCGCGTTTTATGTGCTCCAGCAGGGTGGGGGTGTTCATTGTCTCGACACGTTTGGAGAGCATGTCCATGTCGCTGGGCATCAGGCCGCCGAAGTCGGTGTGCTTGTTGGGGGCGAAACTCAGGTTCTTATTGCCGTCGGCGTCGACGGTGCGCAGACTGTAGCCTGTGCAGCGCCAGGCTGCTTCGGCGGTATCGAAGCGGATGTAGTCGGCCGTCTCGCGCTGGCGCAGGCGTCCGTCGGGGTCTATCACTTCGCGGCGGAATTTGGTGGCCTGCATGGCCTTGACGTCGTAGCTTTCGGCGTAGACCTGCACGCCGCGTTCGGCCTGGAAGTGTATGTTGCTGTAGTAGCTTGTGGCTTTCGACTTGACGTAGCGCTCTTCGAATTCGCCCAGGCTGCGGTTGGCGATGGGGATGACGAAATTGCCCAGCAGCAGCACCATCAGGGCCACTACCAACGAGCCGTGCAGGTAGGGCCGCAGCATGCGCCGGTAGCTGATGCCGCTGCTGAGTATGGCTGTGATTTCGGTGTTGCCGGCCATCTTCGAGGTGAAGTAGAGCACCGAGATGAAGATGAACAGCGGGCTGTAGAGGTTGA
>JAFVWV010000157.1 GCA_017501495.1 Bacteroidales bacterium
GGTGGTGTCGAGTTCGGCATGCACCTTGCAGGGAGAGTTGACGCGTTTGAGCTTTTCCGTCATCTGATGCCAGCTTTCCATCAACTGGCGCAGGTCGGCGTCGAGTTCGGCCACGCTCTTGCCCTCGGCCACAGTGCGCACAATAACGCCGAAATTCTGCGGGCGAATGCTCTGCATCAACCGGCGCAGGCGGCTGCGTTCCTCCGAGCCTTTGATTTTTTGCGAAATGGATATTTTGTTGGTAAACGGGCAAAGCACAAGATAGCGGCCGGCAATGCTTATTTCGCCCGAGAGTTTTGGCCCTTTGGTCGAGATGGGTTCCTTGGTGACCTGCACCAGGATAGGCTGCCCGACTTTGAGCACATTGTTGAGGTTGCCCACCTTTTCGAGGATGGGTTCTATTTTGAAGTTAGCCAAGGTTTTTGCACCCTGGTCACCATTCATTGCGAGCTTGAGGTATTTGTCGACTGAGTTGTAGTCGGGCCCGAGGTCGAGGTAGTGCATGAAGCCTTCTTTGTCGCCTCCGATGTCGACAAAGGTGGCGTTGAGGCCCTGCATTATTTTCTTCACCTTGCCGAAGTAGATGTCTCCGACAGCATACTGTCCGCCGGGTTCCTCTTTGTGCAGTTCCACCAGTTTTTTGTCTTCGAGCAGAGCTATCTGGACATTCTCTTCGCGCGAGGATATAACTAATTCTTTTTCCAAATGATTGACAGATGTATATAATTTGTAATCCAATGTGTACAAAACAAAAACAAATTACATACCATTCTCTTTCGAGAGTGGTGTGTAATTTGTTTTAGTCTTTTCAGATACTAAAGAAACAAGTGCTTAACCTAAGCCTTATTTCTTTTTATGTCTATTCTTGCGCAGGCGTTTTTTACGCTTGTGCGTAGACATTTTGTGGCGTTTGTGTTTTTTTCCGTTCGGCATAGTTCGATTCCTTATTAAAATAGATTATTTAACTTTCTTTTTCACATCCTGCATGAAAGTCTTGGCGGGCTTGAAAGCGGGGATGTTGTGGGCCGGGATGATGATGGTGGTGTTCTTGCTGATGTTGCGGCCGGTCTTCTCAGCGCGTTTCTTCACGATGAAGCTGCCAAAACCACGGAGATAGACGTTCTCTCCTTCGGAAAGGCTCTCTTTGATAACGGTCATGAACTCTTCGACGGTGGCCTGGATGGCGACCTTCTCGATACCGGTTTTCTGAGCTATTTCAGCTACGATTTCTGCCTTGGTCATTTTCTAATTTATTTTAATGTTATTAATTGTCTTTCAATCCAAATTGGAATGCAAAAGTAATACTTTTTTTTCATACGGCAAACTTTTTTTTCTCAAACAATCATTTTTTTAACATTTAAAACAGTAGTAATTATCAGCCTATCAAAACCTTACATCTATAAAATTATTTTTCTTTTAACATCGACCCATGCCGGTATTATATGCTCTCCGGAGGTGCTTTTAAGAACTAATTTTCATTTTCTTAACGTCTTTGGAGAAGAATGCCCAGCAGAGTGCAAGCGACGCGACGGTGCAGCATGTGGTGAGCAGCCACGGGATGTTCATCGGAGCCGAGGGGTCGATGTCGAGCACACCGCGGGCAACAAGCCAGTAAATCAGCACTACGACAGCATTGTTGATGAAGTGCGCAGCGACGTTGACCACGATGGAGCCGCCATAGACATAGAGTGCACCGAGGAGTATGCCCATCACAAAGCGAGGCATGAACGAATACAGCTCGCCATGGGCAAGGCTGAAAACGGCAGCCGTGACCACGATGGCCGCCACTGAACCTGCTTTGCGGCCATCGACAGAACCGCCTGTGAACCAACGCTGCAGCAGATTCTGCATACCGGCGCGGAAGAATATCTCCTCGCAAACTGCAGGCACAAGCGCCACGACCAGCAGATTGAGCAACAGCGACCCCGCATCCGAGCCGCCCAGGAGTTGGGCGGAGACGGCCTCGGTCTGCTGCTGCATGTCGCGCAGCGGGGCGTCGAATCGGCCGAACGTCCACGAGTCGTTCCATGCCGTCAGCCAGTCGTTGACCGGAGCCATGAGCAGCATTGCCGCCATGCCTACCAGCGACAGCAGCCAGGCCCGGCGTCCGAAATCGGCCCGCATATATAAGCGTGGATTGTCGGAATGGTAGAGCCTGACGACGATGTAGACCGGCAGCAGGAACATAATCATCTGCGAGAGGGTTTGCGACACGTATAGCGGCCAACCGCTCGCCGCATCGATGCCGATGGCCGACAGGGCCACTATGAGGAGCGTGGCGGCAATAAAACAAACCAGCGTGACGGCCAAAAGGACCAGCAGCTGGCTTCCAGGTTTGGTATTATTGTTCATGATAGTGACCCCGGCGGGATTCAAACCCACGACTTTCGGAACCGGAATCCGACGTTCTATTCAGCTGAACTACGGGGCCAGATTTCGGGCTTTAAAACTGCGACCCGGCACGTTTTATTGCGCAGGAAGGCGGATTTAACTTTTTTTAACACTCAACTGCCGCCCGACCAGCTGCGGTGCATAGCGCAGGAGCATGACGGCCGAAAGGAGCAGCGACAGTCCCTCGGCGACGTTGACGGCCCACCAGATGCCGTCGATGCCCAGCAGCGCCGGGAGCAGCCAGACGCATATCATCTCGAAGCCCAATGTGCGCGAGAAGGCTATGGCGGCCGAGACGACTCCGTTCTGCAGGCCTGTGAAGAGGGCCGAGATGAACATATTCCAGCCGCAGACGAGGAAGCAGAGCATGTAGATGCGGATGGCGTGTTCGGTGAGTGCCGAGAGCGCGGCGTCGTAGCCTACAAAGAGCCGCGCCAGCGGTCCCGCAAAGGCCTCGGCGAGGGCGGTCATCAACACTCCCACGACTCCGGTGATGACGAGCGACTTGCGCAGCAGCGAGCGTTGTTCGCGCAAGTTGCCGGCGCCGTAGTGGTAGCCAATGACGGGCGTGATGCCGATGTTGTAGCCGATGAAGATGGCGGCGTAGACGAAGGCGATGTACATCAGGACGCCATAGGCGGCCACACCGTCTTGCCCGAGGTGGCGCATGAGCTGTATGTTGTAGCAGATGCTGACGATGTTCATGGCTATGTTGCCCACGTATTCACTCAAACCGTTGGAGCATGCGCGGCCGATATAATGCCAGATGGTACGCGTGCGCACGAGGTGCAGCGTGCCGCGGTTGCGGGGCGAGGCAAAATACCACACGGGGAAGAGTCCGCCGACGATCTGCGATGCCGCCGTAGCCAGTGCGGCGCCGGCCACGCCCATCTCGAAAAGCCAGACGAGCAGCGCGTCGAGGATGATATTGGTGACGCCGGATATGACAGCCATCAGGGTGCCCAGCTGCGGGCGTTCGGCGGCCATATAGAACGACTGGA
>JAFVWV010000158.1 GCA_017501495.1 Bacteroidales bacterium
ATCATGAAAGGTTATCCTTTGCCCAATTTCTTTATTTACAAAAAGAAAGATGACACCTATGATATGGTTGATGGCCAACAGAGAGCTACAACTATCAGCAAATACGTTAAAGGAGATTTTGCAGATTCGGGTAAATATTTTTATCAGGACATTGATCAGGATAAATTCATGTCATATATACTTAATGTAACAGAATTGTATGATATTGATACATCAAATGGCGAATCTCTTGAAGATTTCTATAGTCTTGTAAACAAGCGTGGTGTCCATTTGAATCCTGCAGAGGTCAATAAGGCACAATACCACGATGCTCCCTTTATGGTATTGGTCAATGAGTTAATGGATTTGCAAGGGCTATCAGATTTGGACATATTCTCTACAAAGACTGTCCAAAGGATGAATGATAGAAGCTTGATAGAGGAACTTGTTGCATATTTGTTCAAAGGAAATGTAACAGATAAGAGAAAGGCAGTTGAAGAATTATTGGAATCCACACTTGAAACTGCTAAAGTAGAACAAGTTCGTGATGAGTTCAAATCAATATTGGAAATCCTTTGCCAGTTGAATGTAGTCAAACCAATAAAAGAGACAAGGTTTAAGCAAAGAAATGATTTCTATACATTGTTCTGTTTTATCGCTAAACATAAAGAATTTTCTGTGAATGTTCTTTCCGAACAATATCGTTTTTTGGTATTTGTTGATGAACATGAATACATCAGACCTACAAATGATGATTGTGAGACTTTCAAGGAGTATGCATATCATTGCGTGACCCAGTCTAATTCTAAAACAGCAAGATTAACGAGACTGTCAATTTTGGAAGAAATACTTATTGTTAAGAATGTGGAGGAGAAGTCTCATCATCTGGCAGATGTTTGTGAATATTTGGAAAGCGAATACGATATCGATGATATAGCATTTGCCGAGATTGAAGGTTGGAAGATTATTGATACGAAACAATTTAGTTAGACATTATGGATATAAAATGTGATTTCCTTTTTCACAAGCCCATTTTACAAATCTCAGAAATTCGAACTGAAAATTATCTGAGATTAGATGATGTGGACTATTTTGTATCGTACCTTAATTCAGAATTCAAGTCTAACAAAGGTGGTAATTCTTTTGTTTTTGCATTATATGTTGCTCAAACATACGATGAGGATGCAATACCTGAAAGAGTAATAAAGATATCAAAATACCCCGAGCCATATAAAAATGACAAAATAAGGCCTAAAAACATAAACAAAAGATTTAGACAAGAAATAGATGCATTATATGATTGCAAACAACGAAATGTTGGTAATGTTATAAATATTTCCTTTGATGGCAACTTGGTTTGTCGAACTTGCGAGGATGGAAATTACGAAGTCTCTTTTCCTTTTTATGTGATGGAGTATGCTGAATATGATTTAAAAAGTTTTTTAGAAGAGGAGAACGAAATGTATGATGAAGCCTCACGAGTTGAATTGTGTCTCCAAATTGCTCAAGGCATAAAAGAACTTAATGATCTTGGGTATTATCATCGTGACATCAAACCTGATAATATTTTCATGATTAATGGCACATGGAAAGTAGGTGATTTAGGACTCATACAAATGAGAAATAAACCAAGCCTTGACAAAGAAGGAGAATTGCTTGGGCCACGTGGATGGCTATCTCCAGAAGCAATGAATAAATACTTATCAGAGAAAGTTGAAGGGAAAAACTTCGATTGCAATATAGACCATCAGTCAGATTTGTTCCAATTAGCAAAAGTCTTTTGGTATATATTGCAAGGAAATGCTCCAATAGGATGCGTTAAGGAATCGGACTTCTTGCTTAGGAATACATCTCTCTATTCATTAATAAAACAGATGCTGAATCATTCTAAAAAAAGAAGACCTGCGTCAGTTGATATTGTCATTGATGAATTACAAAAGATTGTCAACAAATATTATAAATAACTATTTCATTAGAGAGTCTTTATTGCTTACAGATATTCCGATGAACCTCATGAGTGCAACGCATTATATGAGCTGGCCAAATTAATTATTCCGGATTAAATCTGTTCTCTAAATGGTGCGTTATTTGTATAATAATAACAATGATGATAGACAACGCACAGTTCACGCCAAGACAAGTAACAACTCCTAATGATATTCAGGATGAAAAATCGAATATATTCATTAGGACACTGTTTGTTGGTACTCGGGCAATTGCCTATGAGGTGAAATGTCATGACAAATCACCGAATACTGATGGCTATATTGAACTTGTTGATGAAAAGAATCACCCCGTTGGAAAATTGACAATACAGGCAAAATCATATAAATCGAAATATAAAGGAAAAGACAAGGCCGAGATTCCGGCATATTATGTCGCCTATGCTGACAGAATGCGCAATGAAGTATGCTTGTTCTTTTCGGTTGATGCTGACTCACAGAGAATATATTGGAAATATATTTCTGACGATTATATTCAGGTGTTTAAGAAGGCAGGGAATCGAACCAGTCAAACCTATAAATTCGCTAAAGATGAGATTTTAAGTAAGGGTAATCTTAATCTCACATTGGACAAATGGAAAAGACTATTTGAAGAAAAACTGGCTTCGTTCTCCCAAATCAAAAAAGACTCGGCAGAAATCATCTCGGAGAATCGTGTTGCTTTCCATACAATAAACGCCACTTTCAACAATCTGCCAAATTCCCTTATAGAGAGAAGAGAAATCGGCCAGTTGTACAATTGGGTTAAAAAAGACTTGGCGGAAAATGTACCCAATATTATGTTGCTTGTGGGCAATGCCGGAACAGGGAAGAGTGTTGTGATAAAGCAATTGATTGAAAGATTGGAACACGATGAAATAAAATGCTTTGCCATCAAAGCCGACAGACTTCACTTTCCTCAGGGACAACCATGCAACGAACAATTGGAGATGCTGACCAAAACATTCTCCGGTTTGATCCAAGAGAAGAAAGCCGTCCTCATAGTAGACCAAATAGATGCGCTATCACAATATATCACAAAAGACAGGAACAAACTTGTCAACGTGGTAACATTGATAAAACAATTCAGCTCTGATGACAGGCTGAGAAATGTGAGGATTATCGTTTCCAGTCGTGCTTTCGATTTGGAATTTGAC
This sequence comes from Bacteroidales bacterium, assembly GCA_017501495.1. Lineage (GTDB taxonomy): Bacteria > Bacteroidota > Bacteroidia > Bacteroidales > P3 > Colimorpha. Next base: position 3,119 of record JAFVWV010000158.1, read on the forward strand.
CCGAAATTGAGTGAATTGAGCAATGCCCCCCAAATCAAATTAGGGCTATTGGATAAAGCAAATGTGGAGACGGTTTTGAATCGTTTGCAAAAAGGGTTGTATCAAACAATGGATGAGAAAACCTTAACCCTAATGCAAACGCCGCAACATCTTAATCTCTTCTGTAGAGTTTTTGTCAGAAACAAGGGGAAGCAGTACACTTCTATAACCGAACTTTACGATGAACTATGGAGGCAGACTATTGACATGGCTAATGTTGATATTGACAAAAGTGCCGCAGAAGAAATCCTCTATACTCTGGCTCAAAAAATATTTGATGAAGAAACTCTGGCTCCACGATGGAATCCCGACACGAAACATGTCAAGGAAGCAATCTATCTTAGAAGTCAAGGACTGATAGAATATGTGAACGATGGAACCATGTTTTTCCATCAGAGCATGTATGATTATGTGTTTGCCCGTTATTATACCCAGAATGGAGGTTCGTTCATAGATGATTTACTGAAGGAGAAGAAGCACCAGGGACTGTTTATGCGTTCAACCGTGAACCTTGTGCTGGATTATGAAAGGGCAAAAAACATAAAGCAGTATAGGGAAGATGTTGTGACGATTCTTTTATCGGGCCAAATAAGACCGCATATACAACTCATGTTCTTGTGGGCTTTAGCCAATAGGGTGGACATTCTTCCATTTGAAAAGAGATGTATCAGAGAACTGTATTCTTGCAACAAAATTCTATTCTGTTCTTTTATCCGACGGACTGGGAGCAAAGAATGGTACAATGTGATTAAAAGAATCATCTTGAATGTTGTCAAGGATTTGAGGGTTGGGGATGCTGTGTATGATGATGTTTTAGCGTTTATGTGGAATCATGTTCAATCCAGCACGGAAGATGTCTATGGATTGGTCGATTGTATCAAAGACAAGGACACAAGGAGTGTTGTCGCCCAAAGGCTATTGTATGCCACTTCGGATTATTCGTTAAATATTGTTACGAAATGGTATAAAGTGTTATGTGACACTTTTGAAAAGAAAGTCGATTTTCTGGAGAGTGCTATGAAGAATAACGTCCAGTTTGTGTTGGACAATATTGCCGAGGTATTTGATTGTATCATGGATTCCCAAGGGATTGCTAATCACATAGAACAGTCTTTCTTTGAGAATGTCTGCACTCCGCTAAAAGAGAAATGTCCAGAAGCACTCTACTCTATTTTGAGAGATAGAATACTGAATGCTATCAACAACCATCATGTACATACTTGGAGAGAAGTGGTGGGCTCAAATTCAATATTTCCTTCGTTGATGAGTCACCATCATAATACTTATGCCATACACGAGTTATTTGAAGAGCTGTTGGTGGAAGGGATTAAGCAGGAACATGCTTGTATTGTTGCTGATGTCAGATTGTTGTTGTGCAAAAAGGAATCCAGCTGTTATGAGTTTGCATTCAAAGCAATGATAGAAAAACCATTGCTGTTCTCTGATGATATTATTGCCATCCTCAAAGACAGCAAGTTGGTCGATGAGCTACTGGATTTTGGAAATGTGGAGTATTATTTTCTTGAACTGATTAGAGGTTGGCTCGCTCTGGTTGACGGGTCAACTTTATCAAAGTGTCAAGATATCATATATGATTTCAAATCAGCATCAGATTCGCTCTCAGACAAGGATAGGAAATACACAGTATTGCTTTACCCACATTGGGGATACAATCAAAGAAAACTCATTTGGGCCATACCAGAAAACCTTAGAGATAAACGTGTCAGAAAAAAATATCAAGAGCTAAACAGACGTTTTGGCAATAAATGGGACAACACGAAGCCTAATCATAATGTTGCCATGGCACACGTCTGTGGAGGTTTGATGACGTTAGAGAGGTACAGAACTATTTCAATAAAAGATTGGTTGCATTCATTCCGTGGAATTCAAAGCTATGTGAATGGAAAAGATCGTTACTTTGATGCAAGGACTCATGCAGACGCGTTTAAGCAATGTGTAAGCGAACGTCCGCAAGACTTCGCTGGCTTTGTGTTTGAGATGTTTGATGACAAAAGCATTCCTGCGATATACAAATTATCGGGTCTCGATGGTTTGGTAACAGGCAATTATCCGACAGACCAAGTTCTTCCGTTTGTGTGGAAATGCATCGACGCATTTGATGAACTGTCAAAAAAAAGCGAAGGATATAGATTCTGTGAATTGCTGAACAATATTGTGACGATTGACGGCCAACATATTGACAGAATCAGCACATTCTTGAATACAGTTGTCCTTTCCAACTACGAGTCGAAATATAAACCTGATGTGGAAAATGTGTTTGGTAGTGACTCGGCTGTTAATGACATGCTGACGACAGGCATCAATAATATACAAGGATATGCCATTCATACCTTGGCTTTGATTGGGAAGCATCCTCGATGGAAAACAAAAGTTTATGAATTCTTTGTGAAGGCTGGGCATAGTTTGAACCTTGAGCACCAGCTGGCAGCAATGATGTATTTGCAGCAGGAGTGTTACGACAATGATTTATACAACGAGTTGATGTTCAGTTATGCTTCCCGTCCAATATCCGACTATTTGTATTTGAATGTAGATAGAATGCATTGGTTCTGGTGCAATAATCCAGAAAGAATATTGCCATATTTTGAGATGATAAAGGATAAGAAACGAGCCAAACCAATTTTGGCTCAGATTATGTTCTTAGGAATGCAGTATGAAAAATCTAAAAACATCTCAAAAGTCATGTTTGATGTACTGTTGGAGCAAAATGAAGAAGAAGTGATTAAGAAGATTGTTCCACTGGCGTATGATCATCTATCGGACGAAACTTACAGAGAACAAAGCGAGGAATTCCTTAGAAGATATGCCAAGGATAGTCGAAAAGAAGTTAGGGATGCATATCTTATGGGATGTCATAGAATGTCGGAGCATGACATTGGTCTGTTCGTGGAACTGTTACAGTCATGGCTATCTACATCGATTTCGGATGTGGGCATATATGATATAATCAGTTATATGGAGAAATGTTGCAATACCTATCCGTATGAATGTTATCAATGTATAAAGCTCATTGTTGGGCAGGAATCCATGAGGACATACCATAATGAGGAAAGAGTATTCAAGATGCTGCTTTCCTGTTACCGTAACTTTATGGACGAAGAGGACATGGTGAAAGCTGATGAAGTCATGGATATTTTTGATGCAATGATGTTAAAGCCAAGCACCATGAGAATGGATGAGATCATAAAACAAGTTGATAACTATGTGTAATTATGCAATAGATGAATTGGTGACACATTTTCGGTTTTTGGATACTAATGAGATGTAAGATGGAAGATGTGATAATAATACAAAGAATCAAAACGTTAGAATAATATATGGCAAACGATTTAACTACAGCAAATGGTTTATTGCAAACCGAGGATTCGGAATATGTGAGACTTGTCTCACTTATTTCAGGATTGTGGGATAAGGCTAAAGAAAATGCTGCTCTTGCCGTTAACACAGAGTTGCTTGATGCAAGCTGGGCAACTGGCAGGTACATCGTGGAGTTTGAACAAGGTGGGAAAGCCAAAGCTCGCTACGGGGAACAGTTGATAACGAACCTCGCCAAAGACTTGACCAAAATGCGAGGGCGGGGATTCAGCCGTTCTAACCTTGTCTATATGCGTAAGTTCTATCTGACCTTCCCAAAAAGTGAGACGCTGTCTCACCAATTGACGTGGAGCCACTATTTTGAACTACTAAAGTGTGACGACCCGTTGGAGATGCAGTTCTATCTGAAGGAGTGTATTAAAGAAGGATGGAAGGTCCGAGAACTGAAACGCCAAATCAATTCATCGTTGTTCCAGCGCCTTGCGTTGAGTACAGATAAAGAGGGCGTACTGGCTCTTGCAAACGAAGGACATCGGGTGCAGTCAGCGGCGGACATCATTCGCGACCCGTTTGTTCTGGAGTTTGCAGGACTCCCAAAGCAGAGACGATACAAGGAAAAAGACCTGGAAGATGCGCTGAAGGCCCACATGGAGCAATTCCTGCTGGAACTGGGACGTGGTTTTGCCTTTATTGGCCGGCAATATGTCGTTCCAATCGGTAGCCGCCGTTTCAAGGTGGACTTGGTGTTCTATCATGCCATCTTGAAATGCTATGTGCTAATCGATTTGAAGCGCTCAGAGATAAAGCACGGCGATATCGGACAGATGAATCTCTATCTGAACTATTTCAAGAATGAAATATGCCAGCCGGATGACAATCCTCCCATTGGAATTGTACTAGGAGCCAGGAAAGACGAGTTGTTAATGGAATATGCCCTGTAAGGAATAGACAATCAACTCTTTGCCGCCCGGTATCAGCTTTATCTGCCTAACCGCGAGGAACTACAGGCTCAACTAGACCGGCTGTTGGGATAATGATTTTAAATTGCAGGTGAAAGATAGGACACAGAAACAGGCACCTATCCCACACCAACAGTGAGGAAATATTAGGTGACACATTTTCGGTTTTGGCCACTAATAAGATGTAAGAAAGAAGAGGTAATATGTGAAATGATTTGAGTAACATTGCAAAAAATAAAACAAAATATGTCTAAACAAGACCTCATAGAACGCAAGCAATACATGCAACTGCTGCGAAACTTGAAAGACCAGAATATTATCAAGGTCATTTCTGGAGTGCGTCGTTGTGGGAAATCGACAATACTACATTTTTACAGTATCAAAATCGCCAAACTTATCAAAATTGGAAACTTTGGCGAATTTTATACATTACGGTGGTATTCCTGAGTATGTTAAACAATTCATAGTAGGAGAAAAGCAGGCTGACCTATTTGCTGATAGTATAAAAAAAATTGCTGACAACAGACAACGACTTTAACCCTGTATATGATGGTATACGGAAACTGAATGTAATAGATTGGATGCTGCAGTCATAATCCAATCATTGAAACATTAGCCACAGGGTTACTGCTTGTTTTTGACATTTGAAATAAAACCCGTATCTTTGCACCCGGAAAAAATCATTAGGCGGACATTAAACAATACAGAAAGATAGTTGGACTAAATATGACGGAATTACCAAGGAAATACAATCAGGCTGACGAGAACAACCGAAAGCTTTCTGCTTATCGGCCTCTGCCACCAGAAACGCTGAAGTCGCTACGTGAATACTACCGTGTGGGGCTGACCTATACCAGTAACGCACTGGAAGGAAACAGTCTGACGGAGTCGGAGACCAAGGTTGTCATCGAGGATGGACTGACAATAGAGGGCAAGCCTCTGCGCGACCACTACGAAGCTGTTGGTCACGCCAAGGCGTATGACTATATCTACAGTATCACCGAGAATGAAAAGCTGTGTGAGGAAGATATCATCACTCTGCATCGTCTGTTCTACCAACAGATAAATGCTGAGGAAGCTGGACGTTACCGCACGGTGAAGGTGTATATCAGCGGCAGCCGCTATGCTGTGGCTGCAGTATCGAAAATTTCCGCAGAGATGCAGAAGCTTGTCAAGTGGTACAACGATAACGAGAAAAAGCTGCACCCTGTAGAACTGGCTGCTATGCTGCACCAACGTTTCGTTTTCATTCACCCATTTGTTGATGGCAACGGACGTGTGGCACGTTTGCTTATGAACCTTTCACTGCTGCGCAACGGATATACCATTGCCATCATTCCTGCTATTCTCCGCCACGAGTATATCTATTCGCTCGAAATGGCACATGTTAGCCCAGAAGTATTCACCGACTTTATTGCCGACCGTATAATCGCTACCCAGCTCGACCTGCTCCGACTGATGAGAGACGGGGATGATACTGTAAATGATACTGTAAATGATACTGTAAAACGTGTCGATACACCCCGGCTTTCCAAGACAGAGCAAGCGGTGTTGGCGGCTATCGGCATGCATCCAGACTATTCCTATGAACAGCTGGCGGCAGTGTGCGGTGTTTCGCGTCCTACGATTGCAAGGGCGATAAGGAATTTACAAGGCTGCAACTGCATCCGCCGTATAGGCTCTGACAAGAAAGGCCTCTGGGAAATCATTAACGAATCAAGAATCTCATAAGGGCAACACGACAATGCGTTAATGCGTTAATGTGTGAATATGCTATATGGGTGGGCGGGATGGATGCTTATGTCCAGGTCCGCTCTAACTCCGGTCTAACTCCGCTCCAGCTCCGCTCGAAAATTGCTCCGCTCGGAGGGTGAAAATATAGGTGCCGGGATGGCGGGTGTCGCAGTATGGCGGGTGGGGGAGATGCTATAGCTTCACCAGGCGGTAGCGGCTGCTGCCGAGGCCGAGGCGCTCGGCGTGGGTGACGATGTGGGTGCCGTGCTTCTTGTTGACGCGCTCCTGCAGGGGACCAGCGTCGTCGCCGTCGGTGTTCTCATGGCCGAAGACGAGATCCAGGCAGGCCTTGTCCAGCGCCACGGGGTCGGTGGAGGCCAGGATGCCCACGTCTTTCATGCGCGGCGCCGCGGGGTGCCCGTCGCAGTCGCAGTCGACAGAGAGGTTGTTCATCACGTTGATGTAGACGATATTGCGTCCCTCCAGCTTGAAGTGGCGGTGCACCGCCTCGGCGGCGGTGGCCATGCACTCGAGGAAGGCGTCCTGCTCGGCGGTCTTCCAGCGGCTGTCGGTCTCGCCGGCCGAGTGGATGTAGAACTTGCCGCTGCGCGAGGCTACGCCAATGGAGAGGTTTTTCAATGCCCCGCCGAAGCCGCCCATGGCGTGCCCCTTGAAGTGCGAGAGGTCTATCATGAAGTCGTAGTTGGCCAGGTGGCTGCCCACCTCGTCGTATTTGATATAGGTGGTGTCCCGTACCGGCAGACGCATGGTGCCCTCGGCGTCCATGATATCCACGTGGCCGTAGCCGCGCCGCGCCACCTCCTTCTCGTGGCTCTTGGTCTTGGCGCGCGAAGAGAAGGGGTAGGCGGTGTTGCACTCCACCAGGGTGCCGTGCACGCACTCCACCAGCGGCATGATGAGCTCCGGCGCCAACTGGTGGCTCTGCTGCGACTCGCCGGTGCTGATCTTCACCGCCACGCGCCCCTGCGGCTCGACGCCCAGGGCTTCGAAGACGCGCACCAGCGCCTCGGCGCTGATGTCGGTGGTGAAGTACACCGTCGGGCCGACGGTGTCCGCCGTCTGCTCGTAAGGGGTGGGGGAGGCGCTCTTCTGGGCGCAGGCCATGACGCTGGTTGACAGCGCGATGATGGCGATGAGGTGTAGTATTCGGTATTTCATAGCGGCGGCAAAAATACATACTTTTCCCGTTCGTGTTGCAATATTTTTTGCAAACTTTCGTTAAAAAGACATCACTGATAAGGAATAACCACGACAAACACCATAAAACTTAAAACATAAAACTTTAAACCTTAAACCTTAAACCTTATATGAACAACACCCCGACCCCACACATCGGCGCACGGAAAGGCGAGATTGCCGAGACCGTCATTATGGCGGGCGACCCGCTGCGCGTCAAGTTTATGGCCGAAAACTATCTTGAGAACCCCGTGCTCTTCAACCAGGTACGCGGCATGCTGGGCTATACCGGCATGCGCGACGGCCGCCGCATCAGCGTCATGGGCCACGGCATGGGCGGCCCCTCCATCGGCATCTACACCTACGAGCTTTTCAACATCTACGACGTGCAGACCATCATCCGCGTGGGCTCCGCAGGTTCCATCCAGGAGGACCTCCATGTGGGCGATGTCGTCATCGCCACCGGTGCCTGCACCAACTCCAACTACGCCGCGCAGTACGAGCTGCCCGGCACCTTCGCCCCCATCGCCGACTTCCAGCTGGCGCGCCGCGCCGTGGAGGCCTGCGAGCGCATGGGCTACCGCCACAAGGTGGGCAACGTGCTCTCGTCCGACATGTTCTACGCCGCCAACGCCCACAACGACCGTTGGCAGCGCATGGGCGTGCTGGCCGTGGAGATGGAGATAGCGCAGCTCTACATGAATGCGGCCTATTGTAGTGGAAAGTGGAAAGTGGAAAGTGGAGAGTGGAAAGCGGAAGAGGATGGTGGAAAGCGGAAGAGAGCCCTCGGCATCTGCACCGTCTCCGACCACCTGATCACCGGCGAAGCCACCACCGCCGAACAGCGCCAGACCACTTTTACCAAGATGATGGACGTGGCGTTTGCCATAGCGCAGTAAGTATTTTCTGTGCTTCACAATAAAAACAGAAACTCGGCGTTATAATGCTAAATTGAGTATTGCTATGGAACAGAGTTTAGAACTGAACAAGGCACAACTAAGCATCTTGCGTCTGTTGGGGAGAATGAAGACTGTCGAGCAGGTGGAAGAGTTGCGTCAGGTGATTTCGAATTACTACGCACAGAAAGCCACCGAAGAGATGGACCGACTCTGGGACAGCGGCCAGTGGAGCGAGGAAAAGAACAACGCAGTCCTTGGTGAACATCTTCGTACCCCCTATCGCGTATGAAACGTGTTGTGCTTGACACCAATTGCCTCCTCGCCAGCATCTATTTTGGCGTGTTAGAGACTATCGATTTCCCAAAAATCTCAGTTTTGAAATTGCAACAGTTCGCGGCAATGCTTAAGATGTAACTCCTTTGTAAAGCCTATTCTTTGCGAAAAAAATAGTTACCGGTACAATAATTTAGTTAAATTTACGTTAATCTGGCAAAATGTTTAACTTCTAAAACTATAACATTATGAAGATTTGCAACAAGATGTTTGCCGAATGTCTGGGTACATTCGTGCTGGTGCTCGGCGGCTGCGGTACCGCGCTGTTCGGACACGTAGGTTTCCTCGGTGTGGCCATCGCCTTCGGTCTCACTGTCATTGCCATGGCTTACGGTGTGGGTCACATCAGCGGCGCCCACCTGAATCCCGCCGTCTCGTTCGGCGTGTGGGTCAACGGCCGTATGTCGTTGAAAGACATGCTCCTCTATTGGGTGAGCCAGTGCGTCGGCGCCGTCATCGCCGGTGCTGTGCTGCTCTGCATCTGGAATGCCGCCGGCATGGGCCAGACGGGTGTCTTCGCCGCCAACGGCTTCGGCGCCGACTTCGCCGCCGCCACGGGCAATCCCGACTATCTGAAAGTCTCCATGGGCGGCGCCTTCCTGGTCGAGGCCCTGCTGACCTTCGTCTTCCTGATGGTCATCCTCGGTGTCACCGACGACCGCCACGCCAACGGCAAGTTCGGTGGCCTGGCCATCGGTCTCACCCTGGTGCTCATCCACCTCGTCAGCATCCCGCTGACCAACACCAGCGTCAACCCCGCCCGCTCGCTGAGCCAGGCCCTCTTCAGCAACGCTGAAGGCTGGAGCGCCTGCAGCCAGCTGTGGCTCTTCATCGTGGCCCCGCTCGTGGGTGCCGCCCTCGCCGGCCTGGCCTACAAGTGCCTCGGCGGCTGCTGCAAGAGCTGCAAGAAAGACTGAACCCGCAGTCAGCGACTACAAAGAAAGGAGTGGCTATCCCGGTAGATAGCCACTCCTTTTACTATTTACTTGTGACGCATCAGCGCCTCCGCTTCAGTCCAGCAGGCCTCGCCGTCTCGCCGCTCGCTGCTGCGGGCTTGTTTCCCGTAGAATGTATGACGTTGGGCGGCGCTGCGACCGCGGGTTTGCGCCCACGGCTAATCGGGTGCCGCCCCTACGGGGCTGGATGGAATGTGGAGAGACGCTGCGACCGTGGGCTTACGCCCACGGCTAATCGGGTGCCGCCCCTGCGGGGCTCGATGGGATGTTGGGAGGCGCTGCGACCGTGGGCTTGCGTCCACGGCTAATCGGGTGCCGCCCCTGCGGGGCTTGATGGGATGTGGAGAGACGCTGTGACCGCGGGCTTGCGCCCACGGCTAATCTGGTGCCGCCCCTGCGGGGCTCGATGGGATGTTGGGAGGCGCTGCGACCGTGGGCTTGCGCCCACGGCTAATCGGGTGCCGCCCCTATGGGACTTGATGGGATGTGGGGAGACGCCATGCCCGAGGGCTTGCGCCCACGGCTGACATGTGCCGCCCCTACAGGGCTCGATGGGATGTTGGGCGGCGCTGCGACCGTGGGTTTGCGCCCACGACTAATCGGGTGCCGCCCCTGCGGGGCTGGATGGGATGTGGGGAGACTCCGTGCCCGAGGGCTTGCGCCCACGGCTAATCGGGTGCCGCCCCTACGGGGCTGGATGGGATGTGGAGAGACGCTGCGACCGTGGGCTTGCGCCCACGGCTAATCGGGTGCCGCCCCTGCGGGGCTCTCCAAAATCGCCTTTTTTGCGGTTGCAATCCGCGAGGGGTCATTTTTGATGTTGTTGATGCTCAGTGTTTTGCACTGACCGCCAATGGCATCTCTTGCCTCGTTGTACGCTATATGTACGCTACTTGTACAGTACTTGTACGTTTATAAAGCGTACAAGTACTGTACATATACTGTACAAGTACTGTACAACGGGCGAAGAGGATGGGGAGTGGAGAGTGGAAAGTATTGGTGATTGTGTTATTGTGTGATTGCGTTAATGCGTTTGTGTTTGCAGTGTAAGCATTCGCACATTCACGCAATCACGCATTCATGCACGGGTGGTTCTATTAATTCACTTTTAGTAGCGTCTCTCCGAGACGCGGGTGAGCATCTGCTTGATTTACCCCACACTACAAGTGTGGGGTTATTGAGAGTTTGCCTCTTCGAGGCAATTTATAGAGGTCATCACAATTATGTAATCACGCATTCACGCAATCACGCATTCATTATGTGGGCTATTGGATTTCGTCGCGGAGGATGTTGTTGTCGGAGAGTGCGACGTCCTCGACGGTGCCTATTTTGGCGGGGTCGTATGGGCGGAAGACGCGTATGTAGTTGTCGGTCCAGCCCTCCATGAAAGTAGAAAGTTGAAAGTTGAAAGTTGAAAGTGAGGCTGCCGCTTTTTCGCTGTCCACTTCTCGCTGTCCGTTTTCCACTTTCCGTTTTCCGTTTTCCACTTGTTTGCTTTCCCAGAGGACGGGGCGTGTCTTGCCGAGCTGGCTCTGGATGAAGGTGTGGTGTTTGCGCTGGCTGAGCTCGAGGAGGCGTGCTGTGTGTTCGTGGCGGACGGGCACCGGGACTTTCTCGCCGAGGCGGAGGGCTGCGGTGCCCGGGCGGTCGCTGTAGGTGAAGACGTGGAGGTAGGAGATGGGAAGCGAGTCGACGAAATCGAGTGTTTTGCGGAATTCTTCCTCGTTTTCGCCGTTGAAGCCGGCCATGATGTCGGCGGCGATGCAGGCGTCGGGCATGACGGCTTTGATGCGTTCGAGTTTTGCGCGGTAGAGGGCGGTGTCGTAGCGGCGGTGCATGAGCTGGAGGACGTGGTCGGAGCCGGCCTGGAGGGGTATGTGGAAATGTGGTAGGAAGGCGCGAGAGGAGGCCACGAAGTCTATTATGCCGTCGGTAAGGAGGTTGGGCTCGATGGAGGAGATGCGGTAGCGCAGGATGCCGTCAATCTTGTCGAGTCCGCGGAGGAGGTCGAGGAAGGGTTCGTGGTGGGCGTTGTCTGTGCCGGCAGGATGCCGGCGGTCCATTTGGCCGAAGGTGCCGGTGTTGACGCCGGTGAGGACGACCTCGCGGGCGCCTTCGTCGGCTATGCGGCGGGCCATGCAGAGGGTCTCGTCGATGGTGGCGGAGCGGGAGCGGCCGCGTGCGAAGGGGATGGCGCAGTAGGTGCAGAAGTAGTCGCAGCCGTCCTGGATTTTGAAGAAGGTGCGTGTGCGGGCGCCCGAGGAGTATTGTAATTTGAAGGTGGCGAATTGAGGGTCGAGAAACGATAAGTCGAAGCCGTTGTCGACGAGGTCGGGCAGGAGGTGTTTGCGGTCGTTGCCGAGGACGATGGTGACGCCGGGGATTTTCTCTATGTCGGCGGCGGCGACCTGAGCGAAGCAGCCTATGACGGCGATCCGGGCGTCGGGGTTGATGCGGTGGGCCTGGCGTATGGCGGCGCGGCATTTCTTTTCGGCCACGGAGGTGACGGTGCAGGTGTTTATGATATATAGGTCGGCCGAGGAGGTGAAATCGACGATTTGGTGCCCCGAAGAGGATATTTTGCGCAGAATGTCAGATGTCTCAGCATAGTTTAATTTGCATCCGAGGGTGTGTGCGGCGACGTGCATAATCAGTTGTTTTTTAGCGATAATAGGTCAAATTGATATAAAAGTCGAGGTGTGATATGAAAAAATTTATTTGGTCGGTTCGGGAAAAGTTGGTATTTTTGCATCCGAAAAGGTTTCCAGAATACCTTCTAACTTGTGGATTTTGTAATAGTGTTTAATGGAGGATGCGGAGCCCAAGAATGGGTTCCGCGTCTTTTTCCCGTTGTTTTTCTTCAATCGTCAGTCGTTCGACTTTTCCCCGCGCAGTTTGTCGAGTGGCGAGTCGTCGGAGTATTGGGCGCTGCGTACCATTTTGAGGCCGTCTTCGTCGGGGTAGATGGCGAAGTCGGGTTGCGGCTCGAGGACGAGGATGTCGCGGCCTTCGTTGTCTTTGGCTATGCGCTGTACGCAGCTGAGGGCGACGAGTACGCGGCCCTTGCGGTTGGCGTAGGCGAAGTTTTCGGTGCCGATGCGGTCGTAGACGGGTTCTGTGGCTTCGCGGCAGATGAGTTTGGAGCCGTCTTTGAGCACGACGACGGTCTTGGCTTTGCCCTGCGGGGCGAGGCAGGCGATGTCGAAGATGGAGACGTAGATGGTTTTGTCTGTCAGGAGGCGGATGCGGCGGTCTGTCATGGTGCCGTGGTTCCAGACCTCGTCGACGGTGATGCCCTGGGCGTCGAGGTAGCGGTAGGAGCCGTGTTTGAAGCCGTCGGTGTAGTTGCCGTCGCGCACGAGGGTTCCGTTGTCGTCGTATTCGACGAGTCGGCCTTCGAGGCCGCCGTTGAGGTAAGTGCCAGTGATGTAGCCTTTGGCGCCGATGCGTTTCCACCAGCGGCCGTGGCGGTGGTTGTTGCGCCAGTGGGTCACCTCGGCAGTGTCGCCTTTGGAGGTGAAAATGACGTGCAGGCCGTGTTTGACGCCCATGCTGTATTCGGCCTCTTTGACGACGCGTCCGTCGGCGGCGAAGAACTGCCACCGTCCGTCGCGGTTGCGCTGGTTGTACTGTCCGCGAGCGAGCAGGTGGCCCTGTTCGTCGTAGGCTTCGTGTGTGCAGACGCGGCCCGGCACGGTGTATGTGTTGCGCAGGCGCACGCTGCCGTCGTGGTAGTAGTAGGTGAAGGTGCCGGTCTCCTGGCCGTCGATGAAGTCGCCTTCGAAGATTTTGCTGCCGTCCTTGTCGGTGCGCACCCAGTGGCCTTGGCGACGGCCCTGTTTGTCAATCTTGTTCTGCGCCATGGCTCCGACGGAAGTCAGCAGCAGTGCGGCGGCGAGGAAAAGGATACTTTTTTTCATGAGTATTTTTTCTATTATATAATTGCTTGTTTATGATATATTTCTTTTGCAGGCGGGGACGCCTGCGTGCCATTATGTGGTTGAATAACGCAGAATTAGATAAATTATTTTGACGGAATGAAAAAAAGATGTATTTTTGCAGACGTTAACGAACTGCAAAACTATATAAAATGGTGAATGTAAAGACAAAGACTGTCGCTGGCTATGTTGTCGCCGATGTGGCGCTGGTGGGTGCGGCATGCATGGTGCCGGCTGTGAGCCACGCCTTGGCGCTGCCTCTCTATATGATGAATCCGATGCTGGCCTTGCTGCTGGCGGGCATGCTTGTGCGCCGCGACTGGCGCAACGGTTTGCTGCTGGCGGTGCTGATGCCTCTGGTGAGCTGCTTGGCAGTAGGTATGCCTGCGGCCGACAAGATGGTGTGCATGATGGCCGAGCTGGCCACGGTGGCCGCGGTGTTCGGCTGGCTGCAGCGCCGCTGGAGCGCGCTGCCCGCCGTGCTGGTGGCCGTGCTGGCCGCCAAAGGCGTCTACTACGGGCTGAAGGCCCTGATAGTGGCTCCCGCCGTGCTTGTGGGCACCGACTGGATGGTACAGCTGGGCGCCGTGTTGCTCTGGGCCGGACTTTTTGCAATGCTTTATAAAAAGTTTAAGGCTTAAAGCTTAAGGCTTAAAGTTTAAGGTAATGAACATTGCTGTCATATTGGCAGGTGGCACCGGCAGCCGTATGTACAATGAAGCAGTTCGCTCCGCAAGGTCGCGTTCTGCTTTGTTGCCGAAGCAGTTCATGCCGCTCGACGGGCGGCCGGTCATCGAGCACTCGATAGAGACATTCTGCAGCCATGCGGCCATCGACGAGGTGGCCGTGGTGGTGCATCCCGACTGGCGTGGCGAGATGGAGTCCATCGTGGCCCGTGGCGGTTGGGAGAAGCTGAAACGGGTGATCGACGGCGGCGCCGAGCGCTATATGTCGAGCCTCAACGCCATAATGGCATATATAGACGAGCCCGACGACACGAACCTACTGCTGCACGATGCTGCGCGGCCGTGGGTGACGAAAGAGATTGTGGACCGTGTTGTGGCAGCCCTCGGCCGGCACGAGGCTGTGGGCGTTGCTGTGCCGAGCACCGACACGGTGTGGGAAGTACACCCGGATATGAATGAAGAATTCAGAATACAGAAAGAAGAATTCATAATGCCGCGGTTTGTGGCCCGCATACCGGAACGCAGGCTGATGTGGCGTGCGCAGACTCCGCAGGCTTTCCGTCTGCCGCTGATAAGAGATGCCTATCAGCGGGCCCTGCAGGACCCGCAATTCCAGGCCACTGACGACTGCGGTGTGGTGCGCCGCTATATGCCGGGCGTGAAGATAGCCGTTGTCGAAGGCGACGAAAAAAACCGCAAGATAACCTTTGCGGAAGACTTGAAAACAGACCAATAAAAGCACAAAAAACAAAAAAACTATGGGACAGAAAACAGTCTATGTCGGCATGAGTGCCGATATGATACATCCGGGCCATCTGAATATAATACATGAAGCAATGAAACTCGGCAGCGTGACGGTGGGTGTGCTCACCGATGCAGCTATTGCCAGCTACAAGCGCTTGCCTTACCTCACGTATGAACAGCGTGCCGAGATAGTGAGCAACATCAAAGGTGTGGACCGAGTGGTGCCTCAGACCACACTGGACTACGTGCCCAACCTGCGAGAGTTGAAGCCTGACTATGTGGTGCATGGCGATGATTGGAAAGAGGGCGTTCAGCAGAAGACACGCCAGCGAATCATAGACTGCATGGCCGAATGGGGTGGAGTGGTGATAGACATACCCTACACACAGGGTATCAGCAGCACGGCCATGAACCAAAGGCTGAAAGAGATAGGCACGACGCCCGAGATAAGGATGAAACGTCTCCGTCGCTTGATAGGAGCAAAGAAAATAGTGCGCATACTTGAAAGTCACAGCGGTTTGACAGGCTTGATTATTGAGAATACTTTTGTGGATGTCAATGGCAAGAAGGAGGAGTTTGACGGAATGTGGGCCAGCAGTCTGACCGACAGTACAAGCAAGGGCAAGCCTGATATAGAGGCTGTGGACATCACCACTCGTCTGCATGACTTGAACGATGCCCTTGAGGTGACCACCAAACCGGTCATTTTTGACGGTGATACCGGTGGCAAGGTGGAGCACTTCGTTTTCACCGTACGTACGTTGGAGCGTTTAGGTATTTCGGCTGTCATCATCGAGGACAAGGTCGGCCTGAAGCAGAACTCGCTCTTTGGGACAGATGCTGTGCAGACACAGGACACCATCGAGGGTTTCTGTGCAAAAATCAAAGCAGGCAAGAATGCCCAGATTACAGATGACTTTATGGTCATTGCCCGTATTGAGAGCCTCATAGCCGGCAAGCCGGTCGAAGATGCTCTGGAAAGGGCTTTCGCATATGTTGCTGCAGGTGCCGACGGCATCATGATACACAGCAAGAACAAGGACGGTATGGATATCAAAGAGTTCTGTACCCGCTTCCGGGAAAAGGACGTGGAGACCCCCATTGTGGCGGTGCCCACCACCTACAACCAGTTCACAGAAGACGAACTGGCATCGTGGGGCATCAATGTAGTCATCTACGCCAACCACATGCTCCGAGCCGCTTATCCGGCTATGGTGGGTTGCGCAAAGAGCATACTGATGCACAAACGCAGCCTTGAAGCCAGTGACGACTATTGCATGCCCATCAAGGAGATATTAACCCTCATTCCAGGAACAAAGAAATGATCAGTCCAAAGCTCTTTATCGACACGCTGGTGGCTCATGGAGTGGAATTCTATGCAGGAGTGCCCGACTCGCTGCTGAAGAATGTATGTGCCTACATCACAGACAACCTTGATGAACGTCACCATATCATTGCAGCCAACGAGGGTGGGGCAGTGGCTCTTGCCGCCGGCTATCATCTGGCTACCGGGAAAGTGGGATGTGTATATATGCAGAACAGCGGCGAGGGCAATGCCGTCAATCCACTGGCATCGCTTGTCGACGGTGATGTATACAATATACCGTTGCTGCTGGTTATCGGATGGCGTGGACGCCCCGGAGTGCACGATGAGCCGCAACACGTGAAGCAAGGTAAGGTGACCACGGGCTTGCTTAACGTGATGGGAATCAACTATGACGTGTTGTCGAAAGAAGAGTCGACGGCTGTGAAACAGATAGATAAAGCCGTGGCGGCACTGCGTCGCAACGAGGTGTATGCCCTTGTGGTAGAGAAGGACACCTTCGACGGCTATACGTTGCAGAGCAATGTGTCCGACACATACTCGATGAGCCGAGAAGAGGCGATACGTACGGTGGCGGCCAGTATACCCGCTGACGCGGTGATAGTGAGCACCACAGGCATGATCAGCCGTGAGCTGTTCGAATACCGCACCGCCATGGGTCAGAACCATGAACGCGACTTTCTCACCGTTGGCTCAATGGGTCATGCGTCGCAGATAGCGCTTGGCATAGCGCTGGCACAGCCTAATCGCAGGGTCTACTGCTTCGACGGCGACGGTGCCAGTATAATGCATATGGGAAACATGGCTATCGTGGGCAGCAAGGCGCCAGGTAATCTCATACACATAGTGTTCAACAACGGCGCCCACGATTCGGTCGGCGGCCAGCCGACGGTAGGCTATGAGATAGACCTTGTCGGGGTGGCACGGGCCGTGCGTTACAGAAATGCTACAACGGTGACCGACAAGGCCGGTTTAGAAAAAGCATTGGCCGACCTTGATTGCGGGCCGGCATTGCTTGAAGTGAGAGTGAAAAAAGGCAACCGCAAAGACCTTGGCAGGCCGACATCTACACCGAAGCAGAACAAAGAGGCCTTGATGGCTTTCTTGCAAAAATAGAAACTGCATGCAGAAGATACTGTATGGATATGACAATGTGGCAAAGGCGCTGGAAGAAGTCGGCAGCCACCGTTATATGCTGGTTTGCGATTCATCGTTCCAATACCTTTTCCTCAAAGACGAGTTGAAGGCCGATGTGGTGTTTGACCAGTTCACCCCCAATCCGCTCTATGAACAAGTGTGTCGAGGAGTTGATCTGTTCAATGCCAACGGATGCGATGCATTGGTGGCTGTGGGCGGCGGTTCCACAATAGATGTGGCCAAGTGTATCAAGCTGTACTGCCGCATGGATCCATCTCGCAACTACCTTGAACAAGAATTGTCGGACAGCCATGTACCATTGATAGCAGTGCCCACAACTGCGGGCACAGGCAGCGAGAGCACCAGATATGCCGTGATATATTTTGAGGGCAAGAAGCAGTCTGTGACGCATTCGAGTATTGTGCCAGACTATGCCGTACTGGAACCAGCGGTTCTTAAGACCCTGCCTGTGTATCAGAAGAAATGCACAATGCTTGACGCGCTCTGTCAGGGTATTGAGTCCATGTGGAGCGTCAACTCTACGGAGGAAAGCATGCTTTACAGTAGGATGGCCATACAGGGGATTATGAACCACCGGCATGGATATATTGAAGATAATGCCGATGGCGATGCTCGTGGCATTATGCAAGCCGCCAATTATGCCGGACGTGCTATAAACATCACACAAACAACGGCTCCACACGCCATGAGCTACAAGCTCACATCGATGTATGGCTTGCCGCATGGTCATGCAGTGGCACTCTGCATGCCGGAGGTATGGCTTTATATGTACGAAAACACCGATAAGTGCATTGACAAGCGCGGACGGGAGCATTTGGAATATATCCTTGAATATCTGGGCCGTCTTATGCAATGCGACTCGGCATACAAGGGACTGATGATGTTCAGGGCAATTATGTTTGAGCTTGGAATGACGTTGCCGTCAAGTAATGACAGGGAGCGTGATTTAAACATTCTGACACATTCGGTTAATCCGGTTCGCCTAAAAAACAATCCTGTACCATTGTCAGAAGATGCTATTTATCATATGTATGACAAAATAGTTGATTAAATAGTAAGCCCCCATTCGAAAAGAATGGAGGCTTGCTTGTTCAAAAATTGAAAGACGTGTTGACTGAATGTCAGTCTTTGACTTTCTGGGAATTGTCCTTTCTTCTCTTCATCATTCCGTAGACGGCGAAGCCGATGATGGCCAGTATCGCTAGGTTCATGGCATACTTGCATGCGATGGCGACTTTGCCCCATTTCTCGACTGTTGCGGGACGGAATTCGAAGCGAATATGGTGCGTGCCTGCCGGAACCTGCATGGCACGCAGGGTGTAGTTGGCACGGAAGTGGTCGGTGGCGTTGCCGTCGATGTAGGCGTTCCAGCCGTAGGGATAGTAAATCTCGGAGAAGATGACCATACCGTCTTCGGCGGCTGTGTAGTCGTATTCAACATAGTCGGGTGCATATTTTGTGAGGGCTATTTGGGCTGTGCTGTCGTGGTGGGGACGGAAATCCTTGACGAAATCCTGGAAACGGGCGTCGGTCACGAGGGTGGTGTGCAGATTGATGGAGTTCAGCGCGTCGGATTCTTCAACGGGAGACTGAGCCACCACCACATTGTCTACAAACCATGCGTTGCCCATAGCATTGGGGTTCTCCACCACCATGGGGTTGTCGGGATTGACGACGACATACTTCATGTTCATCATGTTGAGTACGGGATATGCGGTAGAGTCGGCTGGCATCAGGAACAAACGGTTGCCCTGTTGCGCGATGGACTTGAGCATCGGGTTGATTTCGGATGAGATATGAGCGTCTATCAAATCCTGATAGCGGCGCAGTTTGGCGGCATTGTAGCCTCCGATAGACTTGAAGTAGTATGAACTGCGCGAGTCGTTGAATGGCCCTTGCGGGTCCGTGAGATTGAATACACGATAGCCAGTGGTGCTGTTTTCCCTTTGGTAGATTTCCGCTTCCCATGGTTTCATGGCGAAGTAGGCATTCATCTGGTTATCCTTGATGAAGTTGTCGTCGTTGAAGAATTTGCGGTTTATGGGGAGCATGTCGGCCAGCACCAGTCCACCGAGGATGAGGACAAAATAGCCGAATTTGAGTTTTTCTTGTACGTAGAGCCATACGAGTGCTGCACCGAGGCATACAAAGACAAGCGAACGTATGGAACTGGAGCGCAGGATGGAGGCGCGTTCGGCGATAACTGCCGACGAGAGCCATTCGGGCCATTGGGCGAAGATGGCTTCGTCTCTGCCCCACGAATAATCGAGGAAGAAGCTGGAGATGAACGTCAGAACACAGATGCCTGCAGTAATGGCGGCAGAGAGGTAGATGCCCTTGACGATGCGTTCTTTCCCCATCTTCTTATCCATTATCTCGCGCAGGGCGAGGAAGCCGAGCAGCGGTATGGTGATTTCGGCCACCACCAATATAGATTCGACGGCCCTGAATTTGGTGTACATCGGGGAATAGTCGGCAAACAGGCGCTGAAGCGGCATGAAGTTGTAGCCCCATGAGAGCAGAATGGAGAAGACTGTGGTGGCCAGCAAGGCCCATTTGTAGGGACTTTTGACGATAAAGAGCCCGAGGAAGAACAGGAAGCAGATGATGGCACCGGCATATACGGGGCCAGAGGTGCCTTCATCGCCACCCCAGTAGGTGGGCATAGACTTGCAGTAGCTTTCGGCTTGTTGTTTCGGCATACCATGTTGAGTCATGGCTTGGTATATCTTGGAGTCGGTGCCTACATCGTAGGATGAAGCATAGCCTCGCGCGCCTGGAACCAGGAGGGTGACGGTCTCGCCGATGCCATAGCTGTATTGGGTGATATAAGAGAGGTCAAGTCCTTCGGTCTTGTTGGTCTGGTCGTCGACTTTGGCCAGTTCGGAGTGTCCGCCGCGCATGGTTTCCTTGGCATATTCCTGGTTGGCCATGAAAGGGGTAATCTGGGTGCCTACACCGATGCCGAAACTTGCAGCGAAAACGAGGGTTCCGAGCAGAAGGTCTTTCCATCTTTTCTCGCGGATGTGGATATAGAGTTCGGCGATGAAGAGCACACCGATAAGCATGAAGATGTAGTAGGTCATCTGAGGGTGCGACATGATGCCGAGGAAGGTGTACACCATGGTGAGTATGGCGCCCCATCCGTATTTCTTTCTGAAGATCAGGTAGAAGCCTCCGATGATAGGGGCTAGGTATGCCAGTGCAATCACTTTGGCGTTATGTCCGGCCACGATTATGAGGAGGAAATATGTCGACAGCGTCATCGCGATAGAGCCGATGATTGCCAGCCATTCATTGATTTTGAATGCTTTCAGCAGAATGAAGAAACCAATAAAGTAGCCCATAAGCAGAGCCATCAGACCCACGAAGCCGAGGTGTGCTATGACGTTGTAGGGTATGTCCACCGATGGTGACGGGTATTCGTAGCCGCCAATCTGATAGGTGGGCATTCCGCCGAACATAGAGCCCGTCCAGAATGAGTGCAGGCCTTGTGTTTTATTGTATTCGGACACTTCCTGCACCATTCCTTTGCCGCTGAGCTGGTCGCCTGCCTGCAGCACTTTGCCGTCGAACACCTGCGGCGAAGCGAAGACGAGCGACACCAAGACGAAAACGGCAAAGGCCGATACATAGGGGATGGATTTTTTCAGTATTCCTTTCATATTTGTCAAAGATTTTTATTTCAGATTTTAAAAGTACGCATAATCCATTTCACAAAAGCGGTGGGCACCAGTCCGCCGAGACAGAAAACGAGGTCCTTCGCGTCCGATACATTGCGTAGTGCCTCGAAGTAAAGCCTGGCGTTTGTGCCTATATGGTGCCATGTATGTTTCCCGAATGCCAGTCCGTTGAAGTAGGCGAGGGTGGCGTTCATATATCGTTTGCGCACGGCTTTGTTGGGCTCGAAAGAATAGAGCTCTTTATAGAGACAGTATGTGGCTTCGTTTTTCTTATTTTGATTGACTTTGCTCCATACGCCTTTGTCGACAACGCGGTAAG
>JAFVWV010000159.1 GCA_017501495.1 Bacteroidales bacterium
CGAATACGACGAGGACGACAACTGGGTGCGCCAGACCATCTACCGCAACAACGTGCCCTACCAGGTCATCGAGCGCGAGATCGCCTTCCCGGCGAACTGAACACCATGCCCGAAATCAGCCGCTTCTACGGTGTCATCATCTTGATGTTCATCGATGACCACAACCCGCCGCATATACATGTCCACTATGCGGGTACACGGACAAGCATCACCATCGAGGACCACGTTGTTAAAGGGAGTCTGCCCAAAAGACTTCAGAAGATTGTGATGCGATGGATGGATGCACACCATGTTGAGCTGGTTGAGAACTGGGAACGACTGAAAAGCATGCAAGACCCTAACCCTGTAGAGCCATTTGAGAAATGAACGATACTGAATATAAAGAGACTGGATTGATGAGAGTGACGGATGTGGAATATATAGATGATTTCACGATGAAACTCGAATTCAACCATAAGGAGTGGCGGTTGGTAGACTTTGAGCCACTCATGCAAGGGAGGCACTTCTACACAGAGCTGCTTGACCATAAACACTTCATTCAGTTTGCTCTCACAATGGACACCATTGAATGGTACAACGGTGTTGATTTCTCCCCTGACTACTTATATGCAAACAGTAAACCCACCCCAAAGCCGTACTTTGAGGACGACGACTCACCTCTGCCCACTGCAGCGGAACCTGCTGCAACGTATGGGGAATAATCAGACATTCAACTATTATAGAATTGATGGGGGCAATGCCCCCTATTTTTTTTAGAACAGCGACAACTGTCGGACGCCCTGCTGGCAGTGGTGCTGGTAGGGGCAGGCGTAGGGGGTGAGGCAGTGCTGGCCCGTGGGGGTGTCGGGTTCGGCGGTGGCGCGGACGATGGTCTTCATCTCGGCGATGTTGGCGGCGATGCGGTCGCCCTCGGCGGCGAGCTCGGCGGTGAGGTCGACGATGGCGAAGCGCCCACCCTGCCCATTAGCCCCATTAACCCCATCCAACCCATTATAAACAATAGAGAAACTGTTCACCCTGCGGCAGTGCGAGATGACGTAGTGCTGCAGGGCGGCATCGCGGCAGTAAGTTTCGCTGAGGGTGGTGCCGGACTTCACTTCGTAGATGTCGAGGCTGCCGTCCTCGCGCTGGCAGACCACGTCGGCGAGCACCAGCACGTCGTCGTACTGGAAGCCGGCCTCGAAGAGGTCTATCCCGTCGCCCTTGTCCAGCAGCTCGGCGGTGCGCGCGGGGTAGAGGTCGACGTTGCGCCCCAGCTCGGCGCTGAGGTCGATGCCGTCGGGGAAGCGGGACTTGAAGGCGTACTCGAAGTCGCGGCCGCGGTCGAAGCGGCGCATCTGCTCGGCGGTGTAGCGCGCCAGGCGCGGCTCATGGACGTCGAGCCACAGCGCCCGCTCGCACTGCAGGCCCCGGATGTATTTGCTCTTGCTGAGAAGGTGTGGCATAAACTAAATCGGATTACTCTGATTACTCGGAGTATTCAGAATATTCAGACACTCCTCGACCGAGGCGGCAGCCACCAGCCCCGCGGTGCTGCGCAGCAGGCCTTCGGCGCGCATGGCGTCGAGCTGGGCGAGGAAGGGGTTGTAGTAGCCGCCGAGGTTCAATAATATCATCGGCTTGCCGAGGTGGTGCAGTTGATTTGCCACCATGACCTCGAGCACCTCGTCGAGGGTGCCGATGCCGCCGGGGAGGGCCACGAAGGCGTCGCTGTGGGCGATGAGGTATTCCTTGCGCTCGGCGAGGGTGCGGACGCGGACGAGCTCGCTGACGGGCTGCGAGTGGATGATGTCGTCGCTGAAGAAGGTGGGGATGACGCCCACCACGCGGCCGCCCTCCTGCAGGGCCGCGCCGCTCATGGCGCCCATCAGTCCCAGATTGCTGCCGCCGTAGAGCAGCGTGTGGCCGCCGCGGGCGATGGCGCGGCCGAGCTGCCGCGCGGCCTCTGTGATTTGTTCGCTGTGCGGGAGCGACGCCCCGCAGAAGACTGAGATGTTCATTGTGGTGTTTCTGTCATTTAATGCTCTGGCGAAAAGGGGCATTTGCGGCCAATGCATTGGTTGTTGATTTGGCTGCGTGAGCAGGTCACATCAGTACGCTCCATCTCCACGCCGAGGTTTTCCTTCACAAAATCGACGGCTGACAGGATGGAAAGGTAGGAGTCGCGTTTGCAGCAGCGCGGGCCGCCGTTCTCGGCCACCTGTTCCAATGCACGGGCGGTGCAGAGGTTGCAGAGCCGCCACGTGTCGGTGGAGAGCGGTGTGTTGCGCGTGACGACGGACATAAAGATACCCGTGCTTATCGACGCTCCGCAGGCACCCATATATCCGCAGAAGCCGCCCGGCACCTGACGGCCACGCTCCATCACTTCGACCAGCCCCGAGGCCAGGTCGATTATGGCCGTGTCGGGCAGGCAGTTGTTGTATGCTGTCAGCAGCGCGGCACCCACCAGCACGTGGTGCTCCGGGCCGTGCATATGGCAGAACGGCTTCGACATCATTTTTTCAAGAATCTCGATCGGGTTGCGCGAGGTCTCCTGCAAGCACATCACGATGATGGAATCCATCCCTTTCGTGTGGCAGTCGTTGCAGACATAGTGGCCATTGGTGCAGCGTGTTTTGCTGGGCTCCTGCTTGTGGCATAGCACGCATTCCATCATCGTGTCCTGTGTGAGGTATTCGAGCGGTGCTCCGCAGATGAGGCATTCATCGTTTGTCATAGTGGTTTCTTGCTTGTTTTCGCCGCCTGCACAGCCAACAGCGAGGATGGCAGTGCAGAACAGCAGGGTTAAAAAGACTTTGTTTGATTTCATTTTATTGTTTTCATTTGTGCATTTATAAGAGTCTATTGTGCGACAGTTTTCAGCGTGAAAGTTTGAAGATGCGGACGGCGCCGCGCAGGACGATGACGAACACCACGGCTCCGACGACGAGGTCGGGCACACGGCTGTTGAATATCCAGACCGCCACGCCCGAAAGAATGACTCCGAGGTTGACCACCACGTCGTTGGCCGAGAAGATGACGCTGGCGCGCATGTGCGCGTCGCCGCTTTTCTGTCGGTTGAGGAGCCAGAGGCAGTAGGCATTGGCGACCAGCGAGAGCGCCGACATCCATATCATGGCCGCATACTCCGGCGGCAGGGAAGGCGAGACAAAACGCCGCACGACCTCGACCATCCCGGCCACGGCCAGCAAGGTCTGCAAAATCCCGCTCCACCGGGCCACGCGTTTCTTGCGTCCGACGGCGGCGCCGACCACCATGAGGCTCATGCCGTACACCGTGGCGTCGGCCAGCATGTCGAGGCTGTCGGCCACCAGTCCCATGGAACGGCTCAGCAGTCCGATGGCCATCTCCAGGGCGAAGAAGACGGCGTTCACGAGCAGCACACGGTGCAGGACACGGCGTTGCGACGTGTCGTCGGCCGGTCGGTCGGCAGCATCGGCATCCCTTGTCTCGATAATTTTGGCGCCCATGTCCACGCTCTCCATTGCATCTGCGAGACGTGCCGCCGCGCTCTCGCTGTGGGTCACCGCCAGCGTGCGCTTCCTCAGGTCGAAGTCGAGCGACGCGATGTCGTCGCCCAGCTCCGCCAGCTTCATCCTGATGATGTTCTCCTCGCTCGGGCAGTCCATTTCCTTTACCTTGAAGAGCGTTACCGTCATTTTCTTTTGATTATCCATTCGTATCTGTGTTTATTGTTTCTGTTCAATGTATTGTTTCATTCGTGCATTTTCACCGCGCTCATGTGCGACGCCCCGCAGAAGACTGAGATGTTCATTGTGCTTTCTCCGTTCCTCTGTGTTTGAACTTATACCACCATACCTCGATGAGTGCACAGATAACAGACATGATAATATCAGCGATTATCAAGCATAACACTTCGACAATCCAACCAACCTTGTCGTGGAAACCGATAAATATCCAATCAACGAGCAAACCAATCACGGTGAGTATGCCGAAGAAAATCATGTTCTTCAGAAAACGGTTCCAAAAGGTAACCTCCTTCAAATGCCTGCCAGCGATAACCTCTTCGGGCTGAACGATGGCAAAGATAATCTTGCTGAGTTTATTATGTGTCTTATTGTCCATATTGTTCCTGTTCAATCTGTTGTTTCATTCAGTCATTTTCACCGCGCTCGTGAGCGGGATGCACTTTTCGGGCGAAAGTCGGCCGCGCTCGTGAGCGGAGGGCACTTTCTGTGTGAAAATCGACCGCGCTCATGAGCGGAGGGCACTTTCCGTGTGAAAATCGACCGCGCTCGTGAGCGGAGGACACTTTCCGAGTGAAAATCGACCGCGCTCATGAGCGGGGTGCGTTTTCCGGCCTCGTCCGTGGTTGCGCTCATGAGCGCGGTGTGTTTTCACGCCTCCGTCGGCTCTTCGCCCGGCGTCGCGGGCTCGGCGTCGGGCTCGGGCGTCTTCTTGTCGCGGTGCGAGGGTGCCATCGCGTGCTTGCGGAAGTATTCGAGGTCTTCGCTGACGAGGGCGACGAGTTTCTGCGCCTCGGCGCGGTCGGGGTTGAGGAGGGCGTAGGCGTTGGTGAGGCGCACGAGGGTGAGGTAGGCGCGGTCGGTGGCTTCGCGGGCTGCCTTGAGTTCGCCCATGATTTGCGCCGAGCGCTCGTCGTTGCGCTCGGTGAGGAGCTGGCGCACGCGGTCGTTGGCGGCCTTGAGGCGGTCGGCGATGATTTCGAGGCCGAGGCGGCGCAGCTGGGTGCGGTACTGGAAGAGGTCCTGCAGCATGTTGTCGACGAGGCCGCTTTCCTTCATGTAGTTCTCCGTGGTCTTGATTTTGTAGTTCTTGACGACGCGCAGCAGGGGCTCGGCGTGCTGTGCGGTCTCGGCGATGGGGAACTTGGCGTAGGCCTTGACGGTGTCGCGCAGCGAGGCGTAGAGCTTGTCGCGCTCCTCGTCGGCGGCCTTGAGGGGGTCGGTGAGCTCGCTGTCGCGGTAGCGCTTGAAGGCTTCGTCCTCGGCCCGGAAGGCGGTGTCGAACTCGTCCTTGCCCTTGCGCCAGAGCTCGTGGTCGACGGGCAGCTCGGCGGTGCGCTTGCCGAAGGTGGTCATGTACTCGTAATGGGGCGCGTTGGCCGCGCGGCCGACGGTGACGTCGGGAATTTGATTGGTTAAGTCCATATACATTTATTTATTAAGGTTATTGTTATGTGAACTTACTTTTTCTGCCAGCGCTTGAGCGTCGGGAAGTACTGCCGCAGGCCCTCGCGGTACTCGTCGGCGGTGAGGTGCTGGCCGGTGTTCTTGTTGAACTCGTCGAGGAACTGCACGCAGACCTCTATCATCTCGTCCATCGTGCAGTCCTGCGTGAAGTGGCCGTCGGCGTGGCAGTACTTGCAGTATTCGGGGTTGTCGCTCACGACCTCGTCGCTCAGCGGCATGCCGCAACTCTGGCAGAAACGCTGGATTTCAGGGAAGGGATTATCCATAGTTTTCTTTCTGTTAATCTATTTATTCTCCTGCTCGCTACGCTCGCGAAATCTCGTAAATCTTGTAAATTTACGCTTGCGCGGCTTGCGTTGCGTCAGCAAAATAATTTACAAGATTTACAAGATTTCTGCCGCGCAGCGGCAAGGCGATTTATTTGCGTTTCAGCACGGCGTGTACCTTCTCGACGATGTCGGCGGCGCGGAGGTGGTAGTTGGTGAGCATCTCGTCGGGCGTGCCGCTCTCGCCGAACTTGTCGTCCACGGCCACGTACTCCATCGGCGTGGGGCAGTGCAGGGCGAGGGTCTGGGCCACACTGTCGCCCAGGCCGCCGTTGAAGAGGTGCTCCTCGCAGGTCACCACGGCGCGGGTCTTCCGTGCGCTGGCCACGATGGCCTCCACGTCGAGCGGCTTGATGGTGTGGATGTTGATGACTTCGGCGCTGATGCCTTCCTTCTCCAGGGCTTCGGCGGCCTGCAGAGCTTCCCACACAAGGTGTCCGCAGGCGAAGAGGGTCACGTCCTTGCCCTCGCTCAGCAGCTGGGCTTTGCCAATCTCGAACTTCTCATTCTCCGGCAGGAAGCAGGGCATCTTCGAGCGGCCGAGGCGCAGATAGACGGGACCGACGTGCTCGGCGGCGGCCAGCGTGGCGGCCTTGGCCTGATTGAAGTCGGCGGGCACCAGCACGGTCATATTCGGCAGGGCCTTCATCAGGGCGATGTCCTCCATCGTCTGGTGCGTGGCGCCGTCCTCGCCGAGCGAGATGCCGGCGTGCGAGCCGCAGATCTTTACGTTCTTGTTGCTGTAGGCCACGACCTGGCGGATCTGGTCGTAGACGCGTCCGGTGACGAACTCGGCGAAGCCGCCCAGGAAGGGCACCTTGCCGCAGAGGCTTAGGCCGGCGGCGATGCCGACCATATTGGCCTCGGCGATGCCGCACTGGATGAAGCGCTCGGGGAACTCCTTGGCGAAGCCGTCCATCTTCACGCTGCCTTTCACGTCGGCGCTCAGCGCGACGACATTCTCATTGCGCTTGCCAGCTTCCACAAGGCCTTCGCCCATACCGGCGCGCAGTTCTTTCATTGATTGTTTTTCGTAGTGGGTCATAATATTTGTTGTTTTTATTGTTTGTTTATCTTTATTATGGGGTTAATGGGTTTTATGGGTTTAATGGGCGGTCTGTTTATCGTTGCCCATTAGGCCCATTCTGCCCATTAAACCTATTTTGCCCATCAAACCCATTCCTATCCCTATAGGCTTTCCTTGCTCTATACATCTCTTCCTTGATTCCTCCGTTCTCGAGGAAGTTCCGCTTCTGCCATTCTATCAGACCCTTTATCAGCACATCGCACTGGTGTATCAGCGTGATGGCGATATTGGCGATGGTCTCGTCTGTGCGGTCTTTTATCTTCTCCCTATACACCGCCGAGTCCAGATGCTTCTTGCAAAAGGCACGCGTCTGTACACAGCGCGGATCGTCGTAAGGCCACTGCTCCAAGCCACGCACCCGCAGGTAATCTTCGTAGTCCAACAGCAGTTCGTGCAGCGAGGCACGGTTGACGTTGGTCAGTTTTATCTCCATCTTCTTCGAGGTCACCCCGTCGATGTTGCCCTCTGCCAGGTTCTGCTTGCCACTCCGCGCAGCCTACACCATTTGGTCTATCGTGCGGTCGCCCTTCTGCAGGAACTTATTGGCAAAAAAATAGGTAACGTCGTAGACACATTCCGCCTTCTGGAATGCCTTCAACGTGCGATAGTTGTTGTCTTGCCGTATAAAGTCCCTGTCGGTCATATCACATTGCATTTTTCTATCATCTCATCCAACCCTCCATACGGTATATTTTCTCCATCAGCTTGCGGTCTTTGCCGTTTGCGGGCTTGT
The DNA here is from genome assembly GCA_017501495.1 of Bacteroidales bacterium. Taxonomy (GTDB): domain Bacteria; phylum Bacteroidota; class Bacteroidia; order Bacteroidales; family P3; genus Colimorpha. The sequence goes on from JAFVWV010000159.1 coordinate 7,324, forward strand.
GCCACACCTCGACGCGCACAGCGTAGTAGTCCTCCCAGTCGCCTTCGTAGATAGTGAACGACTTGTGGTTCGGCTCAACTATCTGTCCAAAACCGTTGTGGTCCAGCACCTGTGTGGTGGTGCGCGGTTTTATGCGGTCGGCCGAAAGTTCTATATTATCAGTGACTTCAAAGCAACGGAGGTAAATCTCGCCGTCCTCCAAAGGAGACCAATAAAATGCAAAATTGTATATGCCACCCTGGTCGCCATTCCATATCTGCAGCCACGTGGTGGTGTCGGTGCTGTCTATGTCGACGGGGGTGAAGATGTCCCCACTATGCGCATTCCATCTGTGAGCGGTATCGGTGATGGGTATGTTATATTCCAGCCCTTCGGGTATGGGGTGGCTTTTGCCGAAATCGTCAGGCACCATACTGAACAATCCTGCTGCAAACATTGAGAAGAACATAAGACCGATGACAGCCTCCAAAACCAAACTGGCAATTCCTGCCAGAAATGCCCCCACGGCACGCCACCATTCCTTCCTAAGCAAGAGAATGATGAAAACCGGCAGCTGCAAAAGTAACACAAGGGCAGTAATGCCAGCAAGAACAAGCCCCCACACGGTGGATTCTGCACCAACAAACAGCGAGGCCACAAGCAACAGCACCGTCGCCAGCGGGAACACCCACCAGTAACGCACTATCCAATTAATGAAGGTCTTTTCCATGATTTAAAACTGTATCTTCGTGGTCTGGCTGCTTTCTATGACAAAACGCTTGGTCTGGACCTTGTTATACGACGTGGTACTCTGGGGATGGAGAACCACCTCGTACTGGCCGGGCTGCAACAACAACCTCTCGCCGGCGGTGCTGGGATTGAGGTCGGTGGCAAACTCCACCTGCCCGTCCCTCAACCTGAATATGGCGCCGGTAGTGATACCCTTGGGCTTGCTGAGCACCAGCATGCCGGGCATGGGCACGGAGAGCTCGGTGGCGGCACCGCCGCGCACCTCGACGCCGCGCAGCGTCGTCACCGGCAGGGTCTGCACCTCGACGTCGTAGCGTCCGGCCAGGTATTGGCCAGTCTCGCCCATCTCCTGCGCCGCCACGCGGTCGCCGCTGCCGGCACGCCGCACTATCACATCCACCGACGGCTGCTGCCACTGCGGGCGCTGGCCGCTGTAGGCCACCTTCATGGTGCCCTCGCTGACGGTGATGTCGACGGTGTTCACCCTGTCTATCGAGAACTGCATGGCCTCGCGCCGCAGCGGCGGATGGGTGAAGACGGACATGTCGTAGGTCACCAGCGGGTCGAGCAGGAGCGTGTCGGGCTTCAGCTTGCCGTCAACGCTGTAGATGGTGCTGTGGCGTATGACGCCGGTGCGGTGGTCGTAGAAGGCCACGGGGTGCTCCGTCTCATAGAGCTCGCCGCCGCCGTCCACCATGTTCAGCACCACCTTGGCCTTGTGGCCGCTGAGGCGGAAGATGTCGTAGAGCGTCTTGGCGAACTCCTCCTCATGCGCCACCGGGAATACGCTGCCGGCGCACGAGGCGTGGGCCGAAATGTTGCCCCCGATGCAGAGCACGAAGGTCTGCACCACCACGCCGCTCAGCTGCACCTGCCGGGCCACATCGCAAATCTCGGCCTCGCAGTCGTCCATGCCATCGGTGATGATGAGTATCAGGTTGCGGCTGGAGCCCGTGGCGGGGAAGTCGCTCAGCGCGTCGGTCAGCGCCGCCGCCGCCGTGCAGCCGCCTTGCGGCACCAAGGTCTTGATCTTGCTCTGCAGGCGGTAGATGTTGTCGCTGCCGAAGGGCACCTCGAGGCGTGTGCCGAACTGCTCCTTGTTCAGGTGGCCGAAGACGCGCAGCGCCACGTCGACATCGTGCTGATGCGACACCGAGTCGAGGAACGACAGCAGTACCTGCTGCGTTACCTTGATTTTGGCATTGCTCTGCCAGTGGTCCCACATCGAGTTGGAGCAGTCCATGATGAGCAGCAGGCGCGTCTTGTCGGGCTGCTGCTGTGCCTGCATGGCGATGGTGGCGACAAGCAGGGCGATGATGAGTGTCAGTCGTTTCATGTATTATCTGTCGCCCCTACG
>JAFVWV010000160.1 GCA_017501495.1 Bacteroidales bacterium
CGATATTTCAACGATTGCAATCGTTGAAATATCGTTGATATATCGTTGATGTATCGTTGATATGCACTACCGGTACCGAACCATTTGTGTGTTTGAAGCGGTGTGGGTGGCATGGTTCAACGTCTTGAACCAGAGTGTTTATAGGCCGAATTGGGGCTTTCCAAAAGCAAATGGCGCTTTCCCGTTGTCGAAAAAGCAAAAAGAAACCAGGGGTGGGAACACGAACAACCCGTCGTCAGAGCACCGCCACCGCAACGGACAGAGCCACCGGGACACTTATTGCGGTACGACTTCCGCCAAGGCGCTGACGGTGTATTGGCGGCCCGTCTGCTGGTCGATGCAGAGCCAGCGCGTACGGCGGCGCTCGACGCTGCGGAAGAGGATGTCGGGCTTCGCCTTGAGACGGAAGAGCGTCCCGGCCGGCAGGTCGTCGAGGTGCACAGCCGAGGGGTCGGCGCCGCCGCGCAGCTGCTGCTCAATGCCGCGCATAAGGTTGCGGCTCAAGGGTATGCGCGATGCCAGACGACGGACGGACGGCTGTATTTCGGGCGGGAAGAAAGAAAGGCATTCGACCATCAGGCGGGCGTATTCGGCCTGCCACTCGTGGCCGTGCGGTGCGGCGGCGGAGTATTTGAGGTGCGTCTCGAGGTGGGCCGCTTCATGCAGCATGACCCACAGGAAAAACAGCGGCGGCAGGTCACCGTTGACCGACATCTCGTGGAACGCATGGCCGGACTGCGGCCAGCGGTAGTCGCCGTATTTCGAGCGGCGGCCGCGGGTGATATGGAAATGGACCCTGTGGCGGTCGAGGTAGGCGTAGGCCCAATCGACAGCAGCCGACGGCATATGGTTGGCCAGTATGGCGCGGTATCGTTCTTCGTTGGTCAAAACGTCGGGCAGTCGCAGTTGCTGCGGCGGTGTTTATACATGTGCTCGCCAGAGCTGCACGCCGTGCAGGCCACACCTGCCAGCAGCAGCAACGCCGCGAGTCTTATAATGGTTTTCCTTCTCATGTACAGCATAACGTTTTGCGGACAAGAAAATTGTGCCGCAGGCGGAAGTTTTTTTTCGTCACGCGCGCAATAAAAGAAAAACGGCATCGTTTATAGGGTGCAGAAATATGGCAGACAAGTATTCAGACCGCAGCCGAGTCATACGGCTGATATTCATTGTGGTGGGCGTCCTGTTTGTGGGGCGCCTGGCGATGCTGCAGCTGTTCGACCCCGAATACCGCAAGGCCGGCGACCGGCAGGCGCTGCGCGACGTGACCCAGTTTCCGGCCCGAGGCTTCATCTACGACCGCCACGGCCAGCTGCTGGTGCACAACGAGGCCGTCTACGACCTGATGGTCATCCCGCGCATGGTCAAGGACCTCGACACGGCCTACTTCTGCCAGAGCCTCGGCATCGACCGCGCCGACTTCGACCAGCGCATGCAGAAGGCCCGCAAATATTCGCCCTACTCGGCATCCATCTTCATGAAGCAGATTTCGAAAGAGGAGTACGCCAAATTCGAGAACAAGATGTTCCGCTTCAAAGGTTTCTATATCTCGCAGCGCACCCTTCGCATCTACGACCGGCCGATAGCGGCGCAGGTGCTGGGCTATGTGGGCGAGGTGGACCAGGCCGACCTCGACCGCGACCCCTACTACAAGAGGGGCGACTACATAGGCAAAAGCGGCCTGGAGAAGAGCTACGAGGAGGTGCTGCGCGGTGTGAAAGGGCGGCGCGTGATGCACGTCGACGTGCACAACCGCGAGATAGGGCCCTATGCCGGCGGCGCGCTCGACACCCTTCCGGTCGAAGGCGACAACCTCTACACCACCCTCGACGCCGACCTGCAGCAATACGCCGAGCAGCTGATGAGCAACAAGCGCGGCTGCGTGGTGGCCCTGGAGCCCTCGACGGGCGAGGTGCTGGCCATGGTCAGCGCCCCCTGCTACGACCCCAACCTGCTGGTTGGCCGCATACGCGGCGAGAACTACAACAAGCTGAACGCCGACATCGCCAAACCGATGCTCAACCGCGCACTGATTGGCCAGTATCCCCCCGGGTCCATCTTCAAGGTGGCGCAGAGCATGGTAGCCCTCGACCTTGGCGTCATCACCCCGCAGAGCGGTTTCGTCTGCGACAAAAGCCTCGTCGGCTGCCACAACCACCCCTCGGCCACCTCGGTACGCGAAGGCCTCAAAATGAGCTGCAACCCCTATTTCTACCAGGTCTACCGCCGCGTGATACAGCAGGGCAAGTACAAAAACATCTACAAAGACGCCCAGTACGGCCTCACCGTATGGCACGACTACATGATGCGCTTCGGCTTCGGGCAGAAGCTCGACATCGACCTGCCCAAGAACGGCCTCTCGAAGGGCAACATACCCGACACGGCATTCTACAACCGCTGGTACGGCAAGGAGCGGTGGGCCTTCAGCACCATCTACTCCAACTCCATCGGTCAGGGCGAGGTGACGGTGGTGCCGCTGCAGATGGCCAACCTTGCGGCCATCGTGGCCAACCGCGGCTACTACATCACCCCGCACATGGTGCGCTTCTACGGCCCCGACTCGGTGCGCAACGAGAAATACCTCGAGCGGCATGAGACAGGCATCCGCCGCGAATACTTCGAGATAGCGGCCGACGGCATGTACGACGTGGTGCATGTGGCCGGCGGCACCGCACGGCGCGCACGCGTCGACGGGCTGGACGTCTGCGGCAAAACCGGCACCGCCGAAAACTACGGCAACGACCACTCGGTATTCATCTGCTTCGCGCCGAAGAACGACCCGAAGATAGCAATGGCTGTATACGTGGAGAACGCGCAGGGCGGCGGCGGCACATGGGCAGCTCCGATAGCGGGCCTGCTGGCCGAGAAATATATCAACGGCGAAGTGAAGCGCAAAGACATAGAAAAATACTACATGGAGGTGGAGCCCTGCCAGAAGCTGCCGCTGACCCGCAGGGTGAAGAAGAAGAAGTGACCCACCTACCGGAATAATTAACGAGATGTACCAAGAACGATTGAAAATAGACTGGCTGGCGTTGGGCCTTTGGGCCTTCCTGGTGCTTTTCGGGTGGATGAACATCTACTCGTCGACCTACAGCGAGAGCTCGGCGGCGGTGTTCGACTTCTCGACCTTCCACGGCAAGCAGCTCATCTGGATGGCTGCCGCCGCGGTCATGGCCATCGTCATACTCTTCACAGAGCCGCGCTTCTTCTCTAACACAGCCTACGTCATCTACGGCGTGGTCATGGTGCTGCTGGTGCTGACGCTCTTCATAGCCATCACCTCGCACGGCGGCAAGTCGTGGATCGACCTCGGCGCCTTCCGCCTGCAGCCGTCCGAGTTTGCCAAGTTCGCCACCTCGCTGGCCTTAGCCAAATACATGAGCGCCATCGACGTAGACTGGGGCCAGATGCGCACCAAGGTGGTGGCGCTGGCCATCATCGGCATACCGGCGGTGCTGGTCTTCCTGCAGCACGACACGGGGTCGGCCTTGGTCTTCGCGGCTTTCGTCTTTCCCCTCTTCCGCGAAGGGCTCTCGGGCGGCATACTCATCGTCGGCGTGGCGGCCATAGCACTGTTCGTGCTGGCGCTGCTGGTCAACAAATACATCCTGCTCGGCATTCTGGTGTTGCTGGCGGCAGGCTATCTCTTCCTCTGGCTCAACAAGCGCACCTCGCGCGACTGGTGGCGCACCGCCGCCGTGCTGGTCTGCTGCGTGGCCTTCGTCTTCTCGGTCGACTTTGTGTTCAACCACGTGCTCGAGGCGCACCAGCGCGAGCGCATCGACGTGCTGCTGGGCAAGAGCGACGACCTGCAGGGCTCGGGCTACAACGTGAATCAGTCGAAGATAGCCATCGGCAGCGGCGGCCTCGTCGGCAAAGGCTACCTCAACGGCACCCTGACCAAGGCCGACTTCGTGCCCGAGCAGCACACCGACTTCATCTTCTGCACCGTGGGCGAAGAGTGGGGCTGGCTGGGCAGCACGGTGCTGCTGGTGGTATACATCATGCTGCTCTACCATCTGATAGTGATGGCCGAGCGGCAGCGGTCGCGCTTCGCGCGGTTCTATGGCTACTGTGTGGCCAGCATCCTTTTCATACACCTTTTTGTCAACATAGGCATGGTGATCGGGCTGGTGCCGGTCATCGGCATACCCCTGCCCTTCTTCAGCTACGGCGGCTCGTCGCTGCTGGCCTTCACCATCCTCTTATTCATATTTATAAGGCAAGACGCCTCAAAAAACCAACTACTTTAATGTCCAAGAAACCCAATACTCCCGAGGAGCATTGCTCCTTCTGCGGACGCCCGGCGTCGCAAGCCGGACTGCTTCTGGCCGGACTGAGCGGCTACATCTGCCACGACTGCTCGCGCGAGGCCGAGAAGATATTCCACCAGAACGCACCGCAAAGCACCAAATTCGACATCAGCGGCATCGAGCTGCCGCGCCCGGCCGACATCAAGGCCTTCCTCGACCAATACGTCATCGGACAGGATGCCGCCAAGCGCGTGCTCTCGGTGGCCGTCTACAACCACTACAAGCGCCTGCGCTACAACCAGCAGCATGCCGATGCAGGCGATGTGGAGATCGAGAAGAGCAACATCGTGATGGTGGGCGAGACCGGCACCGGCAAGACCCTGCTGGCCCGCACCATAGCGCGGCTGCTGAAAGTGCCCTTCTGCATAGCCGACGCCACCACCCTGACCGAGGCCGGCTACGTGGGCGACGACGTCGAGAACGTGCTCGTGCGCCTGTTGCAGGCCGCCGACTACGACGTGGCCGCCGCCGAACGCGGCATCGTCTTCATCGACGAGATAGACAAGATAGCCCGCAAGAGTGAGAACCCCAGCATCACCCGCGACGTCAGCGGCGAGGGCGTGCAGCAGGCACTGCTCAAGCTGCTCGAAGGCGCCGACGTCAACGTGCCGCCCGAGGGCGGCCGCAAACACCCCGAACAGAAACTCATCAAAATCAACACCCGCAACATTCTCTTCGTCTGCGGCGGTGCCTTCGACGGCATCGAACGCGCCATAGCGGCACGCCTCAACTCGAACGTCATCGGCTTCAAGGGCGACGAAACACGCGCCACCCTCGACCGCGAGAACATGCTGCAATACGTGCAGCCCATGGACCTCAAGAAGTTCGGCCTCATCCCCGAACTCGTGGGCCGCTTCCCGGTGCTGACCTACCTGCAGCCCCTCGACCGCGAGGCCCTGCGCCGCATACTGACCGAACCCAAGAACGCACTCGTGCGCCAGTACAAAGAGCTCTTCCACATGGACGGCGTCACGCTCGACTTCGAGCCCGAGGCCCTCGACCTGGTGGTCGACCGCGCCGTCGAGTTCCACCTCGGCGCACGCGGCCTGCGCTCCATCATGGAAGGCGTGATGACCGACATCATGTTCGACCTGCCAGCCATGCAGCAAGGCTCCACCTACACCGTCGGCGCCGACCTCGTGAAGCAGAAACTCGCACATTGACCGGACAGAGACCTCACATCACAAATATCAATATAATATATGTCCACCATACTGCTGACAAAGAAGTTTTCGTTCGAGATGGCCCACGCCCTCGACGGCTACGACGGCAAATGCGCCAACCTGCACGGCCACTCCTACCACCTCGAAGCCACCGTCGAAGGCGCACCCGCCGGAGCCGACGGCATAAGCCTCGACTTCCACACCATCAAGCAGCTGGTGCAACGCGCGGTGGTCGACCGCTTCGACCACGCCCTCGTGTTGCCGCAATGGTCGCCCCTGGCCAAGGAGGTGTCGGCCGCAGCCCCCAACCTGATACTCCTGCCATTCAACCCCACCACCGAGAACCTGCTGCTGCACTTCGCCTCGCTCATCGAGCCCGTGCTGCCCGCCGGAGCCCGCCTGCACAGCCTGCGCCTGAGCGAGACCGACACCTCGACCGCCGAGCTGATAATCTGACGCTTGCCCATTAGCAACCGACAAAACAACCAAAGCCGCCCAGCACAGGCGGCTTTTTTTTTAAAGCAAAAAACCGACGGCCGTCAGGCAGCGTTCCGGCAGGGGTCCGGTTCGGCCGTTGTACAGTACTTGTACAGTATTTGTACAGTACTTGTACGCTTTATAAACGTACAAGTACTGTACAAGTAGCGTACATATAGCGTACAACGAGGCAAGAGGTGCCTGTCGGCATTGCTGCAGAATGTTAATATTCAACGATTAAGAAAACAGACCCTCGTGTACATGGGACATAAAATCCGCCCTTTGGCCACAGACTGCCGCAAACAAAACGCCGTTCCGGTCTTGAACCAATTTTTGATAACATTGAAAAAAAATTTGCAATTTATCCGTAATTCTTATATATTTGCACTATTGTAAACAACGGTGCAACACACATCATAAACCGACCAATCAGACACTTACAAGAAAATAACAAACCAACAAAATCAACACATCATGAGAAAAAACTACATTTTACTGTTCCTTGCGGCGCTATTGGCGCCCCTTGGAGCCAAAGCTCAGATTACGGAGTTCCCGTACATACTGGACTTCGAGAACGGCCTCGACGGCTGGACCGTCATCGACGCCGACGGCGACGGCTACAACTGGGAGGTTAGCAGCAGCACTGACGGCATTCCCTCCCATTCCGGCAGCGCCATGGCAACGTCACGTTCCTATTCTACTTCTTACGTAGCCCTGACGCCCGACAACTGGCTGGTCAGCCCTGCCATCGTGCTTGACAACACCGTACGCCAGCTGAGCTGGTGGCACCACACGCAGGATCCATCATATCCTGCCGAGCACTATGCCGTCTACATCTCGACCACAGGCAACACGGTGGCCGACTTCACCGACGAGCCCGTGTATGAGACCACCCTCACAGCCGCCGACAACGAGTACAACATCCATCAGGTGATGTTGAACGGATATGAAGGCGAGACTATTTATATTGCCTTCCGCCACTACAACTGCACCGACATGTTCTACTTCCACCTCGACGACATCAGCATCGAGGCAGCACCAAACTGCCTGCCTCCAGAGAACCTTGCCTTTGAGAATATCACCACCACCGGCGCCGACATGACCTTCGACATGCCGGCATGCGCCACCGACGGCGTTCGTTTCCTGATCAACGGCGAGGAGCAACCCGTGCTCACCAGCGGCAGCTACTCGTTCACCAACCTTGAGCCCGGCACCGTCTACACAATCCACCTTTACTCGCTCTGCGGCGACGGCGACACCTCGTATGCCACCACAGCCCAGTTCATGACCGAGTGTGAGAACATCACACTACCCTATCTCTTTGACTTCGAAGGCGACCACGCCAACTGCTACAACTACGAGCACATGTACTGGCGCACCGAGGCTTCCAATGCCCATAGCGGCAACATAGCATTCTACTCGGGCGGAAGCACCGGACACTATGTAGTCACACCCGTTATCGAAGCACCCGAAGACGCCGACGGCAATATCGTGTTCGAGTTCTATGCCCTACCTCTGAATTCCACATACTACGGTACCGATGTCACCTTCAAGCTTTATGTCTCGACCTAAGCCTCCTTGGAATTCGACAGCACTTTCAGCGTGGTTATGGACACAGCCATTTCCGGCAACGACTATATGAGCATCAAGCTGAACTTGGCGCCCTACGCAGGCCAGAATATCACCATAGCCATCGAGAATACCACCAACGGGTCGCCCTACCTGTTTATTGACGACATTGCCGTGCGCAGCACCTTGGCTCCTGTAGTCACCTTGCCCGCCAACGCCAACGCCGACGCCAACTTGGCCGCCACGTTCGCCGCCGTCATCACCGAAGGTATGCTGGAAAACATGACCTACACATGGACCTCGACCATGGAAGCCGCCGGCAACGCCACCATGTCCGCCAACGACAGCCTGCTGACCATCACCTATACCGCCGCCGGCGAGGACACCATCACCGTCGTCGCCACCAACGACCACGGCAGCGACACAGCCACGATGCACGTCTACGTGCGCCTCTGCGAGATCGTCGACAGCCTGCCTTGGTCCGAAAACTTCGACTCCGCCGCCGCCACCGAGTGTTGGACCTTTGTCGACGCCGACGGCAACGGCGCCTCATGGACCGTCAACACCAGCGGCTACCTCTACGGACAATACAACTCGGCAGGCCCCGACGACTGGGCCATCACACCCGCCATCGCGGTGCCCGATGATGCCGACAACCTGGTGCTGAGTTGGGATGTCTATGGCGACAGCTACCTCGGCCTCAACAATTTCTACCAGGTGCGTGTTTCTCCCTCGGCCGGTATGGCTATCGCCAACTTCACCGACACCCTCTTCAGCGAGAGCTATCCCACCGCGGTATGGACCACCCGCACGGCTGCCATCAGCCAGTATGCCGGCCAAACGGTCCGCTTCGCCTTCCGACACATCAACACCGGCGACGACAACGGCATGCGCATCGACAACGTGGCTGTCCGCACCTCGCTCAACCCCATCCTCTCTGTCAGCGGTCCCGGCAGCGTGCAGCTCGGCGACACCGCCATCTTCACCGCCACCCTTAACGAAGGCTCAACCGACGGCCTGACATTCACATTCACCTCGCAGGATGCCAACGCTATTGCCAGCACCGACAGCAACGTGTACACCATCGTCTACACCGCCACCGGCACAGACACCATCACCGTCGTCGCCACCAACACCTACGGTGCCGACACCGTGGTGATGCCCGTCAACATCATCGACTTCAACCCTGCCAGCCTGCCCTATACCTGCGGCTTCGAGCCCGAGGGTCAGGATACGTCGTGGTTCATCGACAACCACAACGTCAACGGCTGGTACATCGACACCGCCGCCCACAACGGCGGCAGCTACAGCCTCTACATCAGCGCCGACAGCGGCGCCACCTATGGCTACACGGTCTCTTCCTCAAGTGTCGCACACGCCTACCGCGCAATCCGTTTCAACCAGGCCGGCCAATATTCCGTCAGTTTCGACTGGCAGGCCGATGGCGAGAGCACATACGACTTTATCCGCGCCTACATGGCTCCTATCGACGCCACACTGCCCACCTCCTATAGCGGCATCACCTACGGCAGCCTGCCCGCCGGCTTCATAGCCATCGACGGCGGCAACCGCCTCAACCAGTCCACCGGCTGGCAGAATGTCGGCACGGCACTCACAATCGACGCCCCCACCACCATGCTCATGGTCTTCAGCTGGCGCAACGATTTCTCATCCGGCACACAACCCCCCGCCGCCATCGACAACATCGACGTGCGCATGCTCAGCTGCCTGCAGCCGACAGCCCTCGCTGTCGACAGCACCGGCGCCGACTTCGTCGCCTTCAGCTGGGTGCCTGCCGGTGAGGAGACCTCGTGGGAGGTGACCTTCAACGGCGAGAGCACCATGGTAACCGACACCTTCTATGTAGCCGATGACCTCGAAGCCAATACCGAATACAGCATCAGCGTCCGCGCCATCTGCGGCGAAGGCGACACCAGCTTCGCCACCAGCGCCACAACCCGCACAGAGTGCGGCGCCATCACCCTGCCCTACCACGAGGGCTTCGAGAACGGCGGCGAGGCATGCTGGCGCTTCGCCACCACGGGCACCTACTCCAACTACTACTCCATCAATACCTATAACTATGCCGAAGGCACCCACAGCCTCCGTCTCTACATGAATAATATCGGTAACAAGAGCTACGCCATCATGCCTGAGCTCGACAACGTCAACACATTGATGGTCACCTTCCAGAACTACGACTACTACGACGAACTGAACCAGCTCGAGGTAGGCACCATGGCCAGCCCGACCGACATCGCATCGTTCGTGCCCTTCTTCTCCACCGTCGGCACCGACACCTGGGAAGCACAGGAAGTGCGCTTCGACGCCGACACCACCGGCAACCGCTACATCGCCTTCCGCGCCACCGCGACCACGGCAAGTGCGACCTACATCCTGATTGACGACGTGACCGTCATGGTTGCTCCAAGCTGCCACCGCCCCGAAAGCGTCAGCGCCACCGACATCGAGGCCACCAGCGCCACCATCACCATCACCGACACAACCGAAGTCAACAACTACCAAATCATCGTGGTCAACACCGCCACCGGCGACACCGCCTACAGCGACCTCGTCAACAGCACAAGCCAAGAGGTGACCGGTCTCACGGCCTTCACCGAATATACCGTCACCGTCTACGCTGTCTGCGACGACGGCACCATCACTTCGTCAGTGAACACCACCTTCCGCACCGCCTGCGAAAACGGCAACTGCGAGTTCACCGTCGCCATGGCCGATACCTACGGCGACGGCTGGAACGGCAACGCCATCAACGTCTGGCAGAACGGCGAGTTATTCACAAGCCTGACGATTGCCAACGGCTCGGCCGCCAACGCCAACGTCTCGGTCTGCCTCGGCTCGCCCGTCGAGCTCATCTGGCAGTCGGGCAGCTATGCCTACGAGACATCGTTCACCATCACCAGCGCCGACGACAGCGTTATCCTCGCCCTGGACGGCGACTCCCTCGACAGCGGCGACACTCTGGTGGTCTTCGACGGCCTTTGCGGCGTTCAGTTCGTCTACAGCGGCGACATCGTCGACACCACAGAACCCGAGCCCGGCCCGCAGCCGCTGCCTTGCGACGCACCGACCATCACCGGCGCCACAGCCACCGACAACAACGTCACCGTGATCTGGAACGGCACAGCCAGCAACTACGAGGTGGCCATCGTCGAAGGCGCCTGGCAAGAGCCCGCCGATGTCGTGACCACGACAGGCCCCGGCTACACCTTCACCGGCCTGCAGGCTTCGACACAGTACACCGTCGGCGTCCGCGCCGTGTGCGCCGACACCGTCAGCGACTGGGCCACCCGCAACGTGACCACCGCCGCGCCGGCCGACACCACCGACACCATAGGCATCCGCCTCGCCGAGACGGCCTTGTTCAGCCTCTACCCCAACCCCGCCACGACCACCGTCACCGTCGACCTCGGCAGCCATAGCCAGGCCACCGTGGCCGTCATCGACCAAAGCGGCCGCCTGAACGGCGAGTGGCGTGTCGAAAACGGCAAGCTCGAACTCAACGTCGGCCGCCTGGCCAAAGGCGCCTACTACGTGCGCGTCACCACGGCCGAAAGCACCTCCGTGCGCAAACTCATCGTGCGGTAAAAACATCCGATTGAATACATGCCCGTCGGGGCGGCACTTGCGTGCCGCCCTTTTGTCGTATGCAGATGTACCGATCGGAGGCGACAGCCATGGCACAGGCCGAAATCTTCACGATCCAATCCGGCGTCGACGGGCTTCCGCTGTCCGTCATGACGAC
>JAFVWV010000161.1 GCA_017501495.1 Bacteroidales bacterium
CAAGGCCGAGGCCGAAGCCGCCGAAGCCGCCGAGGGCGAAGCCGCTGCCGAAGCTCCCGCCGAGGCTTAAACCTCAGGCTACATAAGGAAAAACCCAAAAGAACCGTGCCCCAAAAAAGCACGGTTCTTTTGAAATCCATAGGAACCCATAGAAAGCCCCGGGAAGTCCTGTGAGGTCTTGAGAAGTCCTATGTGGTCCTGGACCAACCGAAAACAACCTGAAAAAACACAAAAGCCATGCAAATCTCCGACTGCTACAACCTCGGGCGCGTCACCAAGCCCTGGGGCGTCAAAGGACAGATGGTCATCTTCCTCGACGTCGACACCCCTGAAGACTACCTCGGCCTCGACTCCGCCTTCGTCGAGCAGAAAGGCTCCCTTGTGCCCTACTTCTTCCACGTCGACCACCTCGACGGCAACCGCGCCGTGGTCACCTTCGACGACATCACCCCCGACCAGGCCCACGCCCTCGCCGGACACGACCTCTACCTCCCGCTCGACCTCCTGCCCAAGCTCGAAGGCAACAAGTTCTACTTCCATGAAGTGGTGGGCTTCAGGGTGATAGACGAAGAGAAAGGCGATATCGGCACCCTGCAGCAGGTCATCGACTACCCGGCTCAGCCCCTCTTCCAGATAATGAAAAACGGCGTCGAGATACTCGTGCCCGTCATCGACCAGGTCATTCGCCGCGTCGACCGCGAGCAAAAAACGCTTTATATCGCCGCGCCTAACGGACTGATTGATTTGTACCTCGGCGATATGAACAAATAGTGTTGAAATATTTTAGTGCATCGTGTAAGAAAAATTATATAACTTTGCACTCATAAAATATTAGACGCTATGACAACAAAAAAGACCGAAACCCCGGAGAAAACCCGCTACTCGGCAGAAGAGTTGCAGGAGTTCAAGGCTTTGATACTCGAGAAGATAGCCAAAGCCGAGAAAGACCTCGAGATGCTGCAGCAGGCTGTGGCTGGCAACGAAAACGAAGCCAGCGACACCGCGCCTACCTTCAAAACCCTCGAAGAAGGCAGCAATGTGCTCCTCAAGGAGGAAAACCAGAAGCTCGCCGCGCGCCAGCAGAAGTTCATCCGCGACCTCCGCGCCGCCCTCATCCGCATCGAGAACGGCACCTACGGCATCTGCCAGGCCACGGGCAAGCTCATCCCCAAAGAGCGACTCATGATTGTGCCGCACGCCACCATGACCGTCGAAGCCAAAGAGGCAAGCAAAAAGCACCGTTAAACGATTATAAAAGGAACTTTATAGAAGTCCCCTAAATTGCTTTGAAGAGGCATTATTCTCAATAACCCCACACCACGCTTCGCTTGTATGGGGTTATTAAGATTATGCCTCTCCGAGGCATGATTGTGGTAATTGCGGATAATATTATAAAAAAATAATTTTTCTATTTCGCAAAAAGTTGTATATTTGCACATCGTGAACGCTATGGATTTATAGTTGATGACGCTGTGCAAAATATTGAACTTTAAAATCTTGCATACAACGGGCTGAATTGTGTGCAAGGTTCTTTTTGTGTATATTAACCCTAAAAACGCATACAGACAATGGAAAACACCCCTAAAAAGGCCTATACCCCCCCTGTTTCACGGTGGTGAGGTTCGCGGCTGAAAAAGGCTACGCCTCGAGCTCGCTGCTCGACCAGATTGACTTCAACTTCTGGCAGGACATGGGCAACGGCAACGAGCAGATGGAATCGTACTCCTCCGGCAACGGATGGAACGAGGGCAGCAACCATTTCTGGGATTGAAAAACAACCGCTAAAACAGACATCAAGATGAAAAACAGAATGATTTATGCTATGGCGGCTGTGGCCATGATGGCCGTGGGGTGCCAGAAAGATAGAAACGCCGACGGCATGCTTCTGCTCGCCGAGGGCTTCAACAACAACGGCTCGAAAGTCCTCGTCGACGGCCTCACCTCGACATGGGCCGACGGCGACGAGGTGCGCATCAACGACCAGACCGCTACCGTCAGTGTCACCACGGGGAATGCCTCCGTGCATCTGGGCAGCGGCGTCGATGCCCCGTTCTACGGCGTCTACCCGGCTGGTATCTATGGCAGCAACAGCGGCGCCAGCTATACACTCAACCTGCCCGCCACATACACCTACGAGACCGACGGCACCTACCAGAAGCTTGCTTCGCCGATGGTAGGCTACACCGACAACAGCACCAGCATGACCTTCAAACACCTCACCGCCGCCGTCACTGTGCAAATTAAAAATGATTTTGGCATTGACGTGACAGTTACGAATGTCACGGTCAGTAGCAACAAGTATAAGCTGAACGGAACCACCGCGGTGACTCTTGGCAACAGTATTGCTGTCGCTGCTGAGGAAACTGACAATGCAGCACTCCGTCAGGTACAGATGAATTTCACAGGCACGGCTCTCAATATCACATCCGGCAATTCGGCCAATGTGCAAGTGCCCGTGTTTCCGGTTGGCAACGACAACAGATTCACCATCAGCGTCACCGTGCAGAACAAAGACGATGCCGAGATGGTGTACACTTTCAACAAGACACAAGGCAGCACCCAAGACACCTACGCCCTCGGCCGCGCTGAACTTGGATATGCCCCTGCAAAGTTTGGCGGTGTGTTTACCATTAATGCCAGTGGTGACCAAGTGAGATTTGCTCCTGGTAACTTGCAGTACCAGGCATCCTCTACCACCTGGCGCTTCGCCAAACATCAGTATGATGCCATAGGTAATAATGCTGGTAATAACGTTTTCGATGACACTCGTTCTACACAAGCTGCTTGGATTGACCTTTTTGGCTGGGGTACTAGCGGCTGGAATGGCGGTTCTGTGACAGCGACAATCTATTATCAACCATATGATTACTTGGGTACGGGTAGTAGTGGATATGGTTATTATTATGGTCCAAGCACTGGTACGTCATGGTCACCAACATGTACATATAGTCTTACTGGTGATTATGCAAATCGTGATTGGGGTGTATATAATGCAATCATTAATGGAGGTAATATGGCGAACCAATGGCGTACATTAACAGGTGGTAGTGGAGCAGAATGGGAATATATAATGTCTACTCGCAGTGCTTCTACTGTAAGTGGCGTTTCAAATGCCCGATATCTTAAAGCAAAGGTGGCGAATGTAAATGGATATATTATCTTCCCCGATGAGTTTGTTTTGCCTGATGGTGTTTCGATAACAAGTAGCCATATCAATTTTAATACTTATTTGGGTTGGGCAAGTGTTACATCGGTGCTTTCTTCAAGTGATTGGGCAAAAATGGAAGTGGCAGGTGCAATATTCTTGCCATGCACAGGTTATCGCTCATATTCTAGTAATAACCCAAGTTTTACAGCTGATGCTGGTTATTATTGGAGTTCAACAGTCAATTCAGCTTCGAATGCATATCATATTCAACTTCAGTCCGGATCTCCTTCTTTTACAGCAAATAATGCCAAGAGACTTGGATGTTCAGTCCGTTTAGTTCGCGACGTTCAATAATTGACATATTAAATAATCCTAAATGCACTCGGGGCGCACAATAAATCACCCCGAGTGCAGTTATGAAAAAGCAATCGATTAATCCTAAAACACATATATAAATGAAAAGACAGTTTATCCTCGCCTTCCTCCTGGCCGCCTGCCTCGCACCCATGGGCCTCAACGCCCAGAGCGACAGCTGCGCCATCACCCTCCCCTGGAGTGAGAACTTCGACAGCTATACCACCACTGGCGGAATCTCCATGCCCGACTGTTGGACACGCTTCAGCCCTTTTCAGGTCAACCCGGGTAGCAATAACGCACTACGTCCAAACCTCAACACAGCCTATAACCACGGCAATGTGCTTGATTTCATGGGAAACGGCTCGTCAAGTCAAGGCACCGGTACCATGAAGATTGCCACCCCGCTCATACTGGCGCCGCTAAATGCCATCGAGCTCAGCTTTGATGTCTACAATAATGGCTTGCAGGTATTTCTGGCTACCGACACCGCCGACGAGAGCACCTACACCCTCGTGGGCAGCTACAGCAACGGATATGTGTGGACTACCTACGAGGTGCGCACCGACACCCTTACCGGTGCTCCCGCCGAACAGGGCTATATCGTCTTTGTCGGTACATACGGTACCAGCGGTTACAGCAATGCCAGGCTCGACAACCTCTCGGTCGTCAGCCTCAACAGCTGCGAGCGCCCGGCATCGGTCGGCGTCGAACTCGTCGGCCCCGACAACGCCACCGTCACCTGGCCCGAAGTCGACGGCGCACAGAGCTATATCATCAAATACAGCACCGTCGACGCTATCGACAGCGCCGAGCAGCTGACAGCCTCGGAAGGCAGCATCGTGATAGACGAGTTGCTGCCCGGCACGCAATACTACGTCTGGGTACAGACCGTCTGCGACGGTGGCACCAGCGACCCCCGCACCGCCACCTTCACCACCCAGCTGAGCTGCTATGCGGTCAGCAACCTCGTGCAGGTGGGCACCGGCGTCGATGCCGCTTCGTTCCAGTGGGAGCTCGTCGGCATGGGCAACGCCGCCACCAGCGTCGTCGCCGTGCTGCACGACGAGACCGACACCTCGGTGGCCGACATCGTGGAGGCTGCCCAGAGCCTCACGGCGCATATCTTCAGCGGCATGGACCGCGAGCACCAGTACACGGTGACCCTCTACACCGTCTGCGGCAACGACACCGCCGAAGGCGTCAGCGCACAGGTCGTATTTCCCAACTGCGGCGAGAGCCCCCTGAGCAACGGCGGCAACGACAAGAGCGCCTCATTCCCCATCGCAGCCGGATATGACGGCGGCACGAGTGTGATGCTCTACAACGCCGACATCCTCTTCAGCATGGACACCATCAACGGCATTGCCCTGCACCGCCCGACGGCATCGGGCAGCACCGTCACACGCACCCTCAACATCTATATCGGCCACACGGCCCTCGACTCGCTGACATCCAATCCGGGCAATACTGGTCTCACACAGGTGGCCAACGGTGTAAATTACACCCTCGCCCTGCAGGAGTGGGACACGCTGATGTTCACCACACCCTTTGTCTACAACGGCAGCTCCAACGTCATAGTCTATATAGCCGACGTCACCGGCACACACGAAATCGGCACCCCAGCCGAGTGGTACTGGCACAGCGCCGAGACCAAGACCTACTACTCCACCACGTACAACGGCAGCAGCACGTCGTTCACTGCCTACAGCCGTCCCGACATACGCTTCGTGGGCCAGTGCAACAACGACATGACCTGCGAGCCGCCGGCAGTGATGTTGGGCGAGGTGGACAGCACCGAGGCCGTCGTCAACTGGGTCGGAGCCATCGATGTCGACTATATCGTTGAATACCGCCAACAGGGCGAGACCGTCTGGACGGTGGCCGACACCCTCGATGCCGACAGCTACACCCTGCAGGGCCTCGACGCCGACACCTACTACGAGGTGCGCGTGGGCATCGTCTGCGACACCATGGTGCGCTATAGCCCTGCTGTATCCTTCACCACCAGCTGCGCTCTGATGCACCTGCCTTTCCACTTCACGCAGAACAACATGAGCACCGTGGCAGAACACGGCAACAGCTTCTCCAGCTGCTGGAGCTTCTCGCAGTACATGTATAAGGGCAAACTGACCAACAGTCATCGCGGCTATGTGCGCAATGTTGACCACAACCAGTGGATTATGCTGCCCGCCATAGCCGAGCCCATCAGCGGCGCCCGCGTGCGCACCTGGGCCGCTTCGAGCGACCACGGATACATCAAGGTCGGTGTGGCCGAAGACGGCGATATCAGCACCGTAGTCTGGCTCGACACCATGGAGGTGAACCAGAGCAACCCCGACGTGTCGCACGACGAATACATCAGCTACCTCGACCAGTACACCGGCGCGGGCAACCGCGTGGTGCTGAGTCCTATCGTCAACAACGACTTCCACTACATCTACTTCTTTGACTTCCACGTGGAGCCCATCGAGGACTGCATGCCTGCCCGCGACCTGGTGCTCGATTCGGCCGATGCCTCTACCCTCAGCTTCCACTGGACGCCGCGCGGCGCTGCCCAGCAGTGGGCAGTCTATGTCGACGGCAATATGGTAGGTGTGTCCAACAGTTCTGAATACACCGCCACAGGCCTCAACGCCTACACAGACTACGAGGTCAGTGTGCGCAGCCTCTGCGGCGAAGGCGACACCGCCGACGCCGTCAGCGAGACCTTCCGCACCGGCTGCGAAGGCGACGAGTGCTATGTGACCCTCGTGGGCCATTCTTCGATCGGTGAAGGTTGGTATGGCGCTCACCTCTTGGTAGAGGCCGACAGCACCATTATGGTGGAGAACTACACCATGCTGCTGGGTTCCGACCTCAGCACCGAGATGCGTGTCTGCAACGGCATGACCGTCAGCCTCACCTGGCTCAGCGGCAACGACGACGGTATCTGCTCGTTCGAGCTGGTCAACGCCTCAGGCGACACCCTCTTCAGCGTGGCCGACGGCTCGACCCTCACCAGCGGCGTTATCTTCGAGACCGACAGCATCTGCACCTACGACGGCAGCGACACCACCATTGTCGAGCCCGTCGACACGGTGTACTATACCGTCACCGTCAACTACGACGCCACGCGCGGCATGGTCACCGGTGCCGGTACCTACGCACAGGGCACGGCGGTGACCCTCACGGCCATCCCGTTTGAAGGCTTCCGCTTTGGCGGCTGGAGCAATGGAGCGACCGACTCTGTGCTCACATTCACCCTGGCGGCCAACGTCAGCCTCACGGCATCATTCATAGAGAATGCCGGCATCGCCTCGGCCGAGGCCGCCGATGCCGTCGGCATTGCACCCAACCCAGCCAGTACAACCGTCAGCATCAGCGGCATCGGCCGTCAGGCATCGGTGACGGTAGTTGACGGTAGCGGCCGCGAAGTGCTCCGTCGCGACGCCGTTGACGACAGCACGGAGATAGACGTCAGTGGTATGGCCCGCGGCGTCTACTTTGTGCGCATAGTCAGTGGCGACATCAACGCTGTGCGAAAACTGATAGTCAGATAATCCGAGGAATTGCGTCGATAAGTGTCCGCGTGTATTCCGTTTGCGGATTGCGGAAGAGGTCGTCGGGGGTGCCGCTCTCGACGACCTTTCCTTTTTGCATCACCATGATACGGTCGGCCAGATAGTGGACAACCGAGAGGTCGTGGGTGATGAAGAGGTAGGTGAGGCCGTGGCTCTCCTTGAGGTCGTTGAGCAGATTGAGCACCTGCGCCTGCACGCTCACGTCGAGGGCCGAAACGCTCTCGTCGCACACCACCAGTTCGGGCTGCAGGATGAGTGCGCGGGCGATGCAGACACGCTGCCGCTGGCCGCCGCTCAGTTGGTGCGGATAGCGGCTGTACCATGCCGGGTCGAGCCCCACCTGCTCCATGAGCTGCTTTGTGGTGTTTGTGAAATCGGTTTTGCCGTCTGTATGTACACGCAGAGGTTCGCTTATCGCTTCTCCAATAGTGATTCTCGGATTGAGTGAAGAGTAGGGGTCCTGGAAGATAATCTGAAGCTTCGGCCGTATGGCACGCATCTGTTTTGCGCTTAGTGTGTCGAGCCGTTGGCCCCGGTAGCTTACGCTGCCGGACGAACTTTCTATCAGCTGTAGCAGTGCCCTGCCGAGGGTGGTCTTTCCGCAGCCGCTCTCGCCCACGAGGCCGAGGGTCTCACCAGTGTGGATGTCGAACGAGATGCCGTCTACGCCTTTAAGGGTCTGTAGCGGCCGTCCGAGAAGGTTCTTCTTCAAGGTATAGGTCACGCTGAGGTCGCGGACGGAGATAAGTGGTTGTGCGGTTGGGTTGCCTGGCGGTTGTGTGGACTTTGTGTTTTCATTGTTTTGCACTCCGGAGACTATGTCGCTTTGGCCTTTCATGAATTCCTCCACTGTCGGCAGCCTATGGGGACGGCTGTCGATAGGCGGGCGGCAGGCGAGCAGGCCTTGTGTGTAGGGCTGCTGGGGATGATGCAGAATGTCGGAGGCAGAGCCTTGCTCCACCACATGTCCGCGATACATCACCATGATATCGTCGGCCACCTGTGCGATGACACCCAGGTCGTGGGTGATGAAGATGATGCTGGTACCGTATTTCTGCTGCAGGTTCTTCAGTATGTCGAGTATCGTTTTCTGCACGGTCACGTCGAGGGCCGTTGTAGGCTCGTCGGCAATAATGATGTCGGGCTTGTTTATCAGTGCCATGGCTATCATCACGCGCTGCTTTTGTCCGCCGCTCAACTCATGCGGATAGCTGTCGAAAATCTTTTCAGGACGGGGAAGAAGCACCTCACGGAACAGCTCGATGACGCGCTCTTTTGCTTCTGCTTTTTGCTTTTTGTTTTTTGAATTGCCGTCGCGGCCTTCAGAATTCACATTTTGCATGTCCATCATCTCCAGCACCTGCTTGCCGCAACGCTGCACAGGGTTGAGGCTCGTCATGGGCTCCTGGAATATCATGCTGATGCGTTTGCCGCGTATGCTGCGCATCTGTTCTTCGTCAAGGCTTAGCAACTCGGTGCCGTCCATGACGGCGCTGCCTGTCAGGCTGGCGGTCTTGGGCAGCAGGCCCATCAGCGCCAACGAGCTGATGCTCTTGCCCGAACCGCTCTCGCCTACAATGCCAAGCGTGTGGCCGCGCTGCAAGGTGTAGCTCATGTCTTCCACCACGCGCCGCTCGCCGAAGGCTACAGTCAGCCCCGTCACTTCAAGTATAGTATCATTGTTTTTCACACCCATATAACGCAAAGCCGACGCAAAAATTTTGCCACTGCCGAAAATATACAGCTTTTTTAAGAAAGGAATATTTCCGGTCAGTCCCTGTTTGAGACAGTGCAGATGACGAAAAATGTAGTTAAAATTTTTGTAAATTTTCAAAAAAAGTGTATATTTGCAGCGTCTTTTTTGACGATAATATTAACCCATAAAACGATACAACTATGACAAAATCAGAACAATTCATGGAAATGGAAGCCCGCTACGGTGCTCACAACTACCATCCGCTGCCCGTCGTCCTGGCCAAAGGCGAAGGTGCTTTCGTGTGGGACTGCGAGGGAAAGAAGTACTTTGACTTCCTCTCGGCTTACAGCGCTGTCAACCAGGGGCACTGCCATCCCAAGATTGTCAAAGCCATGTGCGACCAGGCTCACGAGCTCACCCTCAGCAGCCGCGCATTCTATAACAACTGCCTCGGCGAGTGGGAAAAATACGTCACCGAGTACTTCGGCTACGACAAAGTGCTGCCGATGAACACCGGTGCCGAGGCCGACGAGACGGCTCTGAAACTGGCCCGCCGCTGGGGTGTGGTGAAGAAAGGCATTCCCAACGACGAGGTGATGATCGTCTGCTGCGAGGGCAACTTCCACGGCCGCACCATCACCATCATCACCATGAGCAACGACCCGGAGAGCTATGCCAACTACGGTCCCATGACTCCTGGCTTCCTGCGCATTCCCTACAACGATCCCGACGCCCTTGAGAAATGCCTGGCCGAGCACGGCAAGAAGGTGGCCGGCTTCCTCGTTGAACCCATACAGGGCGAGGCCGGTGTCTATGTGCCGGATGAGGGCTACCTCAAGAAGTGCTACGACATCTGCAAGAAGTATAACGTGCTGTTCATGGCCGACGAGGTGCAGTGCGGCATTGCCCGTACCGGCAAGATGCTGGCCTGCGACCACGAAGGCGTGCGTCCCGACCTGCTCATCCTCGGCAAAGCCCTCGGCGGCGGCGTGATGCCCGTCAGCGCTGTGCTGGCCGACGACGACATCATGCTCAATATCAAGCCCGGCGAGCACGGCTCCACTTTCGGTGGCAACCCCATCGCCGCCAAGGTCTCCATCGCCGCTCTCCAGGTGATCAAGGACGAGCACCTCATGGAGAACGCCGAGCGCCTCGGCAAGATCTTCCGCGAGGAGATGTCGAGCTTCAAGAGCCCGATGATTGAGAAGGTGCGCGGCAAAGGCCTGCTCAACGCCATCATCATCAAGCCCCACAACGGTAAAGAAGCTTGGGACGTGTGCCTGAAGATGCGCGACCTTGGCGTGCTGGCCAAACCCACCCACCAGCACATCATCCGCTTCGCTCCCCCGCTGGTCATCACCGAACAGCAGCTGCGCGAAGCCATGGAGCTCATCAAACAGGCTATCAAGTCATTTGAATAATCGTTTACAAGCCCCTCGGCCATCATGGCCGGAGGGGCTTTTTTTATTTTAAAACCATTTAATACTTACAATTATGGAAGAAAATCTTACCCCCAGCACCATTGGCGAACCGACATTGAAGTCGTATCGTTCGGCCGCCAAATCGGCCCTCAGCGGCCATTGGGTCAACGCAGTGCTCTGCACGCTGGTTTTCCTGCTCATCAGCGGTGTGGCTGCCGCCATCTCTGGCGACGGGCAATCCGCAGTCCGTTCGCTCATCGGCACCGCAGTGACTCTGCTCATAGTGCTTCCACTCGGCTTCGGCTATTCGGTGTCGATGCTGCAGCACATGCAGGGCATGGCCGACGACGACCTCGTCACCCGTCCGTTCCAGGCCTTCAAGCAGTATGGCCGCTATCTCGGCACGAGCATCCTGATGACGGTCTTCATTTTCTTGTGGAGCCTGCTGCTCATCATTCCCGGCATCGTCAAGGGCTATGCCTATGCCATGACGCCCTACATCATGCACGAGCATCCCGAACTTTCGGCCAGCGAATGCATCGATGCCAGCAAGAAGATGATGAACGGCCACAAGTGGCGTCTCTTCCTGCTCGGCCTGAGCTTCATCGGCTGGCTGCTGCTCTGCGTGCTCACACTCGGCATCCTCACCCTTTGGGTGCAGCCGTGGATGGAGTGCTCGCGCATCAGCTTCTACGAGCAGTTGAAAAGCCGTCAGGCATAAAGACTTCGTCCAATAAACGAAAAGAGGCTTCCGCTGTATCGGCGGGAGCCTCTTCTTGTTTTATAGCAGGTCTTCTTCCGTCAACGTGAAGGTGTGGGTATACTGTGTTGGGTGTATGCCGTTGCAGGTGGTGCTTTCGAGCATGGTTGTATCCGAGAACCACCTCGTGCTGTCGGCCGTTGGGAGGCTGTCGGTCGGCCAGCTGCCGCGCAGGTTCATGTCGGCATCGACAATCAGCAGGTGTTTGCTGCCAATATAATAGCGGAACATGTCTGCCGGTATGGTGCCGCCGTGATGGGCGTAGAGCGAACACGGCAGGCGCGTCCAGCGGCATTCTGCGTTGGCCCATGGCTGGTCCGACCGGCTCCAATAGAGCACTTCGCCGGTGGCGTTCTCAAGCCGCAGGGTGTTGATGGTGTCGGGTTCGTTGCAGCCGCACTGGAAGCACATCAGCAGCGGCGCGATGGCGACGAGGAGAGGAATGTAGCGTTTCATAATATGCTGTCGGTTATGTAATACGTATAGACGTAGGTGGTTTCTGGCTTATGGCACACATCCACCATGTCGAGCCGCTTCTCGGTCTCGTCGGCTACGGGCGAGAACCATGGGTAGTCGGCCCTGGCCAAAGCCGAGAGGCTGATGTCGTAGCAGGCCACCACCGTGTTGTCGTAGCGCAGAAGGAGCAGGTATTTGTAGTAGCCATACAAATCTCCGCTGCCGCGGTGCTCGTTGGGCGTGTAGGTGGGTGCCGACATCACCTGCTTTGGACTGAACTGCTTGTAGTCGAGGATGTAGGCCAGCCTCAACGGCATTTGCCACACCGTGCATTCCGGCGTAAGCTGCGGTGTGTCGGAGAAGGCATAGTACAGCGGCTCCGAGGTGCCGTTGCGCAGCCATATCTCGCTGGTGGTGTACATGTCGCATGCGTCCTCTATGCAGCTTGTCAATCCCATGGCTGCCACAATCACCATAAGAAGTGTTTTGCCTTTCATTTTCATTTTGTCAATGTCCATTTTATTTCCGTGCGGTTGCCTGCACCGTCGGTGACGGTGGCTTTCAGTGTGTTGTGCCCTGATTTCAGCTTTCTGCCGGCGTCGATGACGAGCATGGCCGTCTTGGCGTCGTATTCGGCCAGCACCCATTCGCCGTTCAGTTCGCAGCGGTAGGTCTCTATGCCGCTCAGTTCGTCGCCTATCTTTATCTTCAGCGTGCTGCTTTTCAGTGTTTTGCTTTCTGTGAAGTTCAGTGGCCGCACTATGGGTGCCACGCTGTCGACGGCCAGAGAGAACTGTCCGAAGTCGCGCACACGGGCTGTGTATCGTCCGTCCTTATATGTTGTCTTGTAAGCGTTCATTTTGCCGCCGCTGAGCTTTACTATCAATGTTTTGGGCTGTTCGGGGGCTATGATGCTGAGCGAGTAGGGCAGGTGAGGAGGCAGCTTGTTGACGGTCGGTTCCACGCTCACCACTATGCCGGGCACAATCAGCATGCGGTCGTCGGCGTAAAGGCTGCCTGAATCCATGCTGATACTCATGTTGCCCGTACTGTGGAAGAACGGCTTGTCCCACTTTGCCTCTATGCCGCCGACAGGTTTGGCGGCGGTGGCTGTGGCAGCGGTGGCATTGACGGTGAAGGTGCGCTCGGCCAGATTGTCATGGATGTCGTATACCCGGATTTGTATCTTGTGAGAAGTGCCTGGCTTGAAGCGCAGTATGCCGTCGCCTTGGCGCACTGGTATCCATTCGCCCTCGGCGCCCGGCAGGGCGCGGGTGATGATGTAGGGCTGGCGTGTGCGGCTGTATTCGTCAAAGTCGATCAATGCATTGCTGGTGCGGCTGTTCTCCTCCAAGGGGAAGCCCTCGGTGGTGTACATGAAGAAGATGTCGCCGTCGACGTATATTTCAATGCGGTCGGGGCCGTTTTTTGCCGTCGAGCCCTCGGCGGCGTCGGTGGCGTAGACGCCTATATGGAACGGTCCGCCGACGCTGACGGAGTTCTCTTTGCCCAGACTGACGGTCTTGCCGTCGGCTTGGTAGAGCCGCACGCCACGTATGGTAGGGCGTATGTTATCGGTATAGGGCAGGCCGAAGAGCAGCGGGTTGATGGTACGTCCGTCGCGTCGCAGCTCGAAGTGCAGGTGGGGGCCGGCGCTGCCGCCGGTGTTGCCGCTGCGGGCCACGATTTGTCCTTTCTTGACAGGCAGGCGCCCTTCGGGCAAGTCGCACACGATGCCGTACGACTGCTGGCGGTATTGCTCATGCAGCACGTAGCGACCGATGTCGCCTTCGTAGCTGTCGAGGTGCATATATACGCTTGTGTAGCCGTTGGGATGTTTGATATAGAGCATCTTGCCGCCGCCCCAGGGCGAGATGCGTATGCCGCACACGTAGCCGTCGGCCACGGCGCGCACGGCTTTGCCCACGGCACCTCCGGTGCGTATGTCGATGCCGGCGTGGAAGTGATTGTTCCTGATTTCGGCGAAGGTGGCGCTGAGTCCGATTTCGCTGTCGAGCGGATTGCTGAAATAGCCCTGCGGAAGTGGCTGTGCCACCAAGTGGAAAGTGGAAAGAGGAAAGTGGAAAGCGAGGGTGGTGCAGATCAATATTTTGAAAAAGTGTCTCATTTGCCTTTCGAGTTAAAGAGCGCTATGCGGTTGATGACGGGCGGGGCGAGGGCGCGGAAGGTGAAGACAAGGCGGTCGGTGCGCATCGGAGCGTCGAGGCGGACGATGCGCTTGTAGCCCACGGTGGTGCAAAGCGGATGGTCTGGGGTGGTCTGTGGATAGATGCCGTCGCCTTCGTCGATGGCCAAGCCGACGCTGGTCACACGCTGTCCGAGTGGTATATACTCTTGTATGACAATGATGTCGAATTCGGCCACGCTGTCGAGAGCCAGTGTCAGATTGGCCTCTTTGGCGGTGGCGGCCCAGTAGGTGTGGTAGGCTGTGTCGAGCACATTCTTTGCCCGATGGCCGGGCCGGTGCATCGCACGTGCTTTAGCGCCCTGCGCCATGTCGCGGGCGAATATGCGGTCTCGCTCGGCGCGGAAGGCCACCAGTACGGCGCTGTCCTCGGCGCAGATGCGGCCGTTGGTGTCCGGCGGCACGTTGAGAAGCAGCAGTCCATTGTGCCCCACGGAGTTGAAGTATATTTCCATCAGCTCGTCGACCGTTTTCGGATGCTCGTCGGGATGCCAGAACCATCCTGGGCGGATGCTGACGTCGCACTCGGCTGGGACCCACTGGCTACCACCTTGATGGCCAACCGTCAATACTTCGGGTGCAGGCTTGTTCTCGGAGGGGGTGGCCCCTTCGGTATTGAGTGTGCTCCAGCAAGTCTCGCCAGCTCGGCCCTCTTCGTTGCCCACCCAGCGGCAGCCGGGACCGATGTCGCTGAAGACTATGGCGTTGGGGTTCAATTCGCTCATGGTCTGCATGAAGCGTGGCCAGTCGTAGCGCTGCTGCTTGCCGTTGGGTCCCTCGCCGCAGGCGCCGTCGAACCACTGCTCGAACATGGGCCCGTAGGCGGTGTGAACCTCGCGCAAGGTATTGACAAAGACTTCGTTGTATTCGTCTGTTCCGTAGGTGGGATGGTTGCGGTCCCAGGGCGAGATGTAGACTCCGGCTTTCATTCTGCCCCGGCAGGCATCGGTGAACTCGCGCAGAACATCGCCATTCCCCTCATTCCATGAACTTTGCGCCACGGTGTGTGTGCTCTGGGCCGACGGCCAAAGGCAGAATCCGTCGTGGTGTTTGGCGGTGAGGATGATGCCGCCCATGCCTGCCTGTTCGGCCGCATCGACCCACTGGCGGCAGTCCAGCGCACGAGGGTTGAAAAGGTCCTCGGGTTCGCTGCCGTCGCCCCATTCGGCTCCGCTGAATGTGTTGGGGCCAAAGTGGCAGAACATGTTGATTTCCATACGTTGCCACGCCAGTTGCGCTTCGGATGGCACCGGCCCGAACGGCTCGGGCGACGAACATGCCGCCAGCGATAGCAAGGCAATGATAGCAAGAATATTATGGCGCATTGTGAGTGGGGGATTGTCAGAGGCTTTCGCCCCAGCGGTCGTAGTTGGTCTCGATCGGCACGTAGCGGATGTAGGTCTTGTTTTTAATCAGCATGTGGGGTATCTTCCTTGCATGCAGTGCTTTGTGCTCGCGCAGTATGCTCATCATGCGTCGTTGGTGAGCCACAAATCGCGCACGGTCTTCTTCGATATTCTCCATGACCACGGGGTATTCCTCGGGGTCGAAGTCGATGTTGCAGTCGAGAATCCAGTTGAGCATCGTGTCGTCGTCGATGTCGGTGTCTATCAGGTTGGGGTAGACGTTGTTGAACGACCGGCGGTACGACTCGGCGATGCCGCAGTGCTTCTTGATTTGGCGCCAGATGCGGTCGTAGGTGCTCTCGAGTATCTTGCGGTGGGCCTCGGCCTCGTTGCGCAGCTCGCGGTCGCGTCGGTTGTATATCAGGCTGCCAATGATTGCAGGTATGCCGACCGTCACAGTCAGAAAGAATATGATTATGACGAGGTAGACAACAATATATCCAAACAATCCACCCATAGTGTTTTACGACAGTTTATGGTTTTGCAATTCGAAGTGCAAAGTTACGAAATAATTTTCAATCGTTGGCCGACATTTTTCGATTGAGTTCTAAAAGTGCCGAAATTTAACAGTTGTTAACGGATTTTGTCGCTGTTTTGGCTTGTACCGGTAGTGCATATCAACGATACATCAACGATATATCAACGATATTTCAACGATTGCAATCGTTGAAATATCG
>JAFVWV010000018.1 GCA_017501495.1 Bacteroidales bacterium
AACGAGACCAACTCGCCTGACGGCGCCTACTACTACCGCTTCACCGCCCGCGGCCGCTTCGGCATCACCAAACGCAACGGCCTCATCGAGGTGGTGAGGTAGACAGGCCGACAACCACAATGCACCAAAGGCTGCAAGCCCCACGCTTGCAGCCTTTTTATTTGCGCATGCATAGCCACCTCATCCTTATCTGCGCTATACCTCCTCCTACTCTGCGCTATACCATCTCTTACAAAAGTAAGACTTGGTATAGCGCAGAGTAGGAGGAGGTATAGCGCAGAGTAGGAGGAGGTATAGCGCAGAGTAAGAGATGGTGGCAATATATAATTAATTATCAACATATTGCAAAGACGGTTTTCTGTTGGTTTTTTGAGCAGAAAATATTTTTTCACCACATTCGGAAAAAGTTGTATCTTTGCATCGATAAACCGATGTCTAATCCAAAAGCCTAACACCTGATGGAGAAGAGAATAGGAACGATAACCATACTCATTCGCGACCGCGAATTGTCGCCTTCCGTCAACCAATTGTTGTCAGAACATGCCGGCATCATCCTCTGTCGGCAGGGACTTCCTTTCCACGACCGACCTGTGGCAGTCATATCCCTCATCGTCGAGGGTACCATGGCCGACATCAACGCCCTGACCGGACCGCTTGGCCGCCTGCAGGGCGTAACGTCGAAAGCGGTGGTTGTACCCCAAGAATAGGAAGCCCGAGGAAATCTTAGGACAACCTATAATAAAGAATAAAAAGAATATTAATCCTAAAAATAAAACAAAAAATGAGACACCAGAATTTCATCGATCGCGACAAGCTCTACGGCATGCTTGAAAACAACGCGCCGACCGAGAGCCAACTGAACGACATACTGAACAAAGCACGCAAGCTCAAAGGCCTCAACCTCGAAGACGTGGCCAAGCTGCTCAGCGTCGAAGACGAAGCCGGCATCCAGAAAATCCTCGACACCGCCGAATACGCCAAAAACGAAATCTACGGCCGCCGACTGGTGCTCTTCGCTCCCATCTACACCGGCAACGCCTGCGTCAACAACTGCGTCTACTGCGGCTTCCGCCGCGACAACAAAGCCCTGAAGCGCAAGATACTGACCCTCGACGAAATCGAGACCGAGACCCTGCACCTGCTGCGCATGGGCCATAAGCGCGCCCTGCTCATCTGCGGCGAAAGCCCCCGCAACGACGCCAACTACATGGTAGAAGCCATACGCCGCACCTACGCCGCACGCGACGAGAAAGGCTCCAGCATACGACGCATCAACGTCGAACTGGCGCCCATGAGCGTCGAAGACTACGCCAAACTCAAGGCCGAGAAGATAGGCACCTACGTCTGCTTCCAGGAGACCTACGACCCGGTGGCCTACGCACAGTTCCACCCTGCCGGCACCCCCTAGGCCGACTACCTCTACCGACTGACCTGCATGGACCGCGCCCAAGAAGGCGGCATCAACGACGTGGGCATCGGCGCCCTGTTCGGACTGGTCGACTACCGCTTCGAGATACTGGCCATCATGGAGCATGCACGCCATCTGGAAGAAGACTACGGCTGCGGCCCGCACACCGTCAGCTTCCCGCGCATCGAGCCCGCCGAGGGCACACCCTTCAGCCAGCGCGAGAACATACCGCACCCGGTGAGCGACAAAGACTTCATGAAGATAATCGCCATCATCCGCATCGCCATGCCCTACACCGGCATCATCATCTCCACCCGCGAGCGGCCCGAACTGCGCGACCAGCTGGTACGCTACGGCGTGAGCCAGATCAGCGCTGCCAGCGAGACCAACCCCGGCGGCTACGACGAGGAAGGCGACAACACCAAGGCCAAGCCCTACGAGAAGACCGGCTCGACCGGCGCACAGTTCACCCTCGGCGACCACCGCTCGCTCGACGAGGTCATCTCCATGATGATAGACGGCGGCTACATTCCCAGTTTCTGCACCGGATGCTACCGCAAAGGCCGCGTCGGTGCCGACTTCATGGACCTGGCCAAGCCCGGTCTTATCAAAGAATACTGCAAGCCGAACGCCATGTTCACCTTCCGCGAATACCTCGAAGACTACGCCAGCCCCGAGACCAAAGAAAAAGGACTGCGCCTGCTCAAAGAGCTGACTCAGACCTTCCCAAAAGAAGAGCTCAAACGTCGTGTGGAAGGCAATCTCTGCAAGATTGGCGAAGGTGAACGCGACTTGTATTTTTAACAAAAAGAGACACTTCAAACGTTAAAAAGTGCGCCACGGCGCACTTTTTTTTGCCATATCGATAAAAGTTTGTACTTTTGCATCGTCAAACATATTGGATGACAACGTAAAAAAACAAATTAATAACCCCAAAAAATAACAGAAAAATGAAAAAAGCAATTCTTACCATCGCAGTCGCCGCTTTTGCATTTGCGGCCAATGCACAGTTCATCATCGGTGGCGAAATCGGATTCAACACCACCGGCGGTTCCGACAACTATGAAGCCAACTCACCCGCCACTGCATTCAGCGTGCCCAACACCGCCACCAACAGCCTGACCATCGCCCCGGTCATCAGCTACGTCATCAACGACAAGATGCAGGTCGGTCTCGAGTTCGACATCATCACGAGCAGCGCCAAAAACTACACCTTCGCCGCTTATGCAGCCGACAAGGAAGACTGGGTCAAGACAAGCCGTAGCAGTTTCGCCATTGCCCCCTACTTCCGCTACTACTTCGCCACTGCCGGCAACTTCAGCTTCTTCTGCCAGGCTCAACTTGGCTACGGCTGGTCGCCCCGCACCAAAAACAGCACCTTCAGCAATGTCACCGGCACCGACGTCAGCACCGATGCCAAAGGCACCACCAGCATGAGCGCCATCGACCTCAGCATCACCCCGGGTGTCAACTACCGCATCAACGAGCACTTCTCGGCCGACCTCTTCATCGACCTCGCCGGTCTGAGCTTCACCCATGCCGCCACCAAGAACTATGGTGCCCTCACCACCAGCGGCTGGGACGATGACTTCCTCGTCAACACCGATGTCACCAACACCTTTGGCTTCAACGCCAACGCCAATGCCCAGACCCTCAACGCCCACCTCGGCGCCTTCCGTCTCGGCTTCAACTACCACTTCTAAACCATCAGAAGTATAGACTAAAACAGGCCTGCTGAAGAGCAGGCCTGTTTTCATATTTGTCGCAAGCCAAAATAGACGCTTCAGCGACAAAAAAAGACGCTTCAGGCGCAAACAGCGAACTATTATAGAAAAAACATTGTATTTTTGCAGCCGAAAACAAAATGGTAGAAAGTTTTCATGGTTTTGATAGAAAAGGGGGCTCACCAGAGACGGTGAACCCCTTTTCATTTTTATGTACCGAGCATCATGCGTCGGCAAAAACCATACCGTCGTTCAGCTCGACATGCAACTTGGTGTACTCGCAGTGGAAATCGTTGCGCAGGCGGTCAAGGTAGCGGCGGCTCTCCCAATGGCACATCGGCAGGTCGTGCAGCAAGTAGTTGCCACAGGTTTCAGGCGTGGTGGCAGGCACTTCGGTCTGTGTCAACACCCACTCAAGGCATTCTATAGTCAAGCGGCGAATATCCTCGACAGTGTAGCTGCCGGTCATGATGAGATACATTCCCGTGAGGCATCCCATGGGGCCGACATATACGACATCGTCTTTGGCTTCAGAATTGCGGAACCAGGTGGCCATCAAGTGCTCGAGACTGTGCATGGCAGCCGGAGCCACGGCAGGCTCCTTGTTGGGCTCAATGATGCGCAGGTCAAAGGTGGTGAAGCCTTTATCCACGCGCGATACATAGATACCGGGCTTCAGATGGGTGTGGTCGATGGTGAAACTCTGTATTACTTCCATATCGTTAAAGCATTTCCAAATAATTCTTGACAAAGCGGAACGAGCGGTTGCACATAGAGGCGAGGAAGTCGGCCCACTGCACATGATGGTCGTCGGTACGTCCGGGAGTGTCGCTGATGACGCGGAGGCTGATGAACGGCACTTTCATCAAATAGCACGTCTGGGCAATGGCTGCGCTCTCCATGTCGCAAGCCAAACCATCGGGGAAATGGCGTTTGATGTTGTTTTGGCGCTCCCGGTCGGTGATGAACTGGTCGCCGGTACAGATGAGGCCCGTAATTCGGCGCTCGCCGTCCCTGATGGGCACCTCGAGGGCATGGTCGAGAAGGCGAGGGTCGGCATCGTAGCGGGCCGGCAGACCCTGCACTTGTCCGAGCACGCAGGGACCGTCCTCGCTGATGCCGCCGCAATCCACGTCGTGGTAGGTACTCTGTGTGGCAACGAAGATATCCATCACGTTCAACAGGGGATCGATGCCTCCGGCCAGGCCTGTGCTAACTATTGCGTCGGGATGGTGCTCCTGAATGAGGCGCATAGTGCCAACAGCGGCATTCACCTTGCCGACACCGCACCGCCAAAGGACTATCTCATTGCCCCCAAGACGCCCACTGTCGCCGCCTAATGCATCGCGCATCTGACGATACTCGATGTCCATGGCTATGATAACTCCTATCTTCATAATTTATGCTATCTGATAATTATGTATATGTTTGTATTTTGCAAAAATACGAAAAAAAACGCTTACTCCGGCACTGTTAAATAATATTTTTATTTAACATCCGTTATAATAAACAATTACATAAAACAAACTCAGAGATGAAACGCTGGTTTAGAGTATTCATTATATCTATTTTCGCGCTGGCAGCCGTCAGTTTGGTGGTCATACAGTTTGTGCAGACACGTCGCACCTTCTCCATCAGCGACAACATGTTCAACGTCGGCGTGAGCAATGCCATGGATGAGGTTATAAAACAGCTGAACGGCGAAGTGATGCAGACAGCCACCCATCCCGCCACCGCATTCAACTATAAAGAGCTCGACTCGCTTATAGCCGAAGAGCTTCTCATCAACGGAATAGACATGCATCCTGTCGTCGGCCTCTACGACGGCACACAGGGTTCATTTCTCTACAGTTCCAACCCGAAACTCGAAGACCGGCTTGAGCTCTCCCCCTATCGCTTCAGTTTCCAACCCATCGGGGTCGTCTCGGCCGGCCAATTCTTTATAATATTGCACTTCCCCGACACCGAACTCTTTCTGCAACGCAACACAAAGCTATACACCTATATGAGTCTCTTCCTCATTCTGGTCATTGCCGTAATGTTTTTCATTTCACTGCGGACTATATCCAACCAGCGCAAACTCGACCAGATGAAGACCGAGTTCATCAACAACATGACTCACGAAATCAAAACGCCGATATCGACCATCGGTTTGGCCTGCGAGATGCTGCAGGACGACAGCATATCGCAGGATGCCGAATCACGGTCCAACTTTATCGGGATTATCTCCGACGAGAACCAACGCATGAGAGTACTCGTCGAGACCATTCTGCAGAGCGCAAAAATGTCGAACAAAAACTTCAGCATATCGCTGAAGCAGATTGACATGAACACCATAATCGACAAAGTGAAGCAAAGTTTCAAGCTTTCTCTGTCCAACCGTGGAGGCAGCATCACCACCATGCTCGAAGCCGTACCTTCGACCATCCTGGCCGACGAACTGCACATCACCAACCTGCTCTACAACCTCATCGACAACGGTATAAAATACTCAACCGATGCCCCCCACATCACAATTAGCACGGCAATAGAATCCGACCACTTTGTCTTACGTGTGAAAGACGAAGGTATCGGCATTTCGAAAGCCGACCAAAAACATGTCTTCGAGAAATTCTACCGTGTATCAACCGGCAATGTACATAACGTGAAAGGCTTCGGCATAGGTCTCAACTACGTTGCGCAGGTAGTACGTCTTCACCATGGGCACATCACCCTCGACAGTGAACCGGGTCACGGCTCGACTTTCACGGTGAGTCTGCCGGTGTAACAAAAAAGGTCCTGCCTAAGGCAGGACCTTTTTTGTTACATATACAAACCTTTATTGCACCATAAACTTGCCGCATGCACCGTTCACACGGTAAATGTAGATACCGGCAGGCAGGCGGTCGACGCGCACTTCGACGTTGTCATCGCCAGCCTCGAGGCGGCGCTGCTCGACAAGGCGGCCGTCCATCGAATAGATAAACATATTGGCAGCTGAACTCAGGCGGTAAGGTATGGTCACGCTATAGGTGGCAGGATTGGGGTAGGCAGCCTGAAGTTCAACAGCAGATTCCTCAACTCGGTCGATAGCCATAAAGTCGATGTCGGTGGAGTCGGCATACTGCGGCACCATACCCACAACCACACCCTGACGGCGATTGTAGTTACCCATACCGCCGGAAATCGGCATATTGTTGGCGTCGAGGTTGAACCAACCATTGCCATAGCCGCCCCAACCCCAGTTGAAGTAGTACTTCTTGGACAGGTCGCCACCTCTGTGACCGCACACCACGAAGGCATGGCCAGCGGCATCGCGATCGCTACCGCCACCGGACGAAGATGCGCTCATATAGACAGGGCGATTGTGGTTGATTTCATCGAGGATTGCG
This sequence comes from Bacteroidales bacterium, assembly GCA_017501495.1. Taxonomy (GTDB): domain Bacteria; phylum Bacteroidota; class Bacteroidia; order Bacteroidales; family P3; genus Colimorpha. The sequence continues at coordinate 6,504 of JAFVWV010000018.1, forward strand.
CCGAGATAGGTACTCTCATCGTAGTCATTGCCATAATAGCCAAGATAGGAATAGGCGGAACTGTTAATCAGGTCGTCCAGATATACAGTATTGCCGGATGTCGTTGTCGCATAAGCCTCGTGGGGGAACGATGCTGTTCTGTACATAATGGTTCCTCTCTCATACTTGAAGAACTTGTACATGGCATTCGGCACATCGGCCGTGGAAGCACCGCTGCCCTCGGGGGTGTAGTTCATTCCAACTGCAACGCCGCACATATATCCAAGTTTCGACACCTCACGGCGTTTCTCCATGCTCGTAGTCGAGGAGATTGTGTTGGGCATCTTCGAATAATCGAAATTCACCGTGTCGAACTTCACAGTAATCTGAATATTGTGCGTTTCAGTGCGATAAGACTTGCGTCCTTTGGGGGATGTGGGATACTGATAGTAATGGACAATCTGGGCCAAAGCGGTGGCCACGCAGCCGACATAGCAACGTTCGCCATTGACTACCGGGCAATAGAGATTGTAATCGTTGCCGTTGGGTGTGCCCTGATCCCACTTCTCGCTCATAAGGATGACGGTCGGTTCATCCTTTGTCGGAAGGGCAATGCCGCTGAGAAGCACTTCCCACTCGTCGGTGTCGTCAAAATTCTCTGTAACGTCGGCCAACTGCACATCTCTGACGGCATTGATATATCCACCAACCCAGTCGTTCATGGCTTCCGGCATCTTGTCGAGGTCAAGGTTGCCGCAATCCGAGAAGCCGAGGACTGCATCGAATGCGGTGCTGCCACTCATAATAATGAATCCCCAGTCGGCGACATTGAAGAAATAACCGGCAGCGACGCCAAGCTTTTCATTATTATCCTGACGGATAAGCGTCAGATCGTCTGCTGTGACGTCTGTGTAGCCTGTATTAGAGCGCAGATAGGTCGCAGCGGCGGTTTTTGCCTCGTCCAATGACACGTTGCGGGCCATGGCATTACTGCCTGCCAGCAGAGCCGTCACCACTAAGAATGAGGAAAATAACTTTTTCATTTTTCTTAATTATTATTTTTTTTTACTTTTTTTTCGCGATGCAAAGATACACTTTTTTATTTAATCAATAACAAGAATGTTTCAAATTAACCATTATTAAGTATTATTTGCCATAAGATTATTGCATCGCCATTATACAAAAAAAGCACCGGCATGACTGTCGGTGCTTTTTTTCATATTGCGCGTGGCCTTCTCTTTTATTCAGCCACAACCTCAATGTTCAGTTCGGCCTTGATGTCTTTGTAGACATTGACCTTGGCGGTATAGGTACCGACGGTCTTGATGGCCTCGACAACGATCTGTTTGCGGTCGACGTCATAGTTGTGCTGCTCTTTCAGAGCCTCGGCAACCATGATGTTGTTGATACCGCCGAAGAGTTGGCCGTTCTCGCCGACCTTGGCGATGAGTTTGACGGTCTTGCCGTTGAGGGCAGCCTGCTGGGTTTCGGCGTTCTTGCGGAGGGCTTCCTCCTTATGGGCGCGCTGGCGCAGGTTCTCGGCATGGATCTTCTTGTTGACGGGGGTGGCGATGATGGCCCATCCCTTCGGAAGAAGATAGTTGTTGGCATAGCCGTTCTTCACGTTGACGATTTCGTCCTTGTAGCCCAGGTTGGCCACATCCTGTTTCAGTATGATTTCCATCTATTCTTCCTCCTTATTATTATTTGAGACAATCGGCCACGTAGGGCATCAGGGCGATGTGGCGTGCACGCTTGATAGCCTGGGAGACCTTTTTCTGATACTTGTTCGAGGTGCCGGTGATGCGGCGGGGCAGGATCTTGCCCTGCTCGTTGACGAACTTCAGCAGGAAGTCGGCATCTTTATAGTCGATATATTTGATACCGAGTTTTTTGAAGCGGCAGTATTTCTTACGCTGGGTTTCGACAGCGATCGGGGTCAGGTATTTGATTTCGGTTTCGTTTGCCATTTCTTTAAACTTTTTACTGGGTTAGACATTAGGCCTCGGCGGGAGCCTCGGTAGCTTCGGCGGCGGGAGCCTCGGCGGCGGCCTTCTTGGCGTTGCGTTTCTTCTCGTTGTAGGCCACGGCGTGCTTGTCGAGGCTGACGGTCAGGAAGCGGAGCAGACGCTCGTCGCGCTTGTAGGCGATTTCGAGGTCGGCCACGACGCTACCTTCGGCGCGGAACTCGATGAGGTAGTAGAATCCGGTGGTCTTTTTACGGATAGGATAGGCCAGCTTGCGCATGCCCCAGTTGTTCTCGTACACGATCTCGGCGCCCTTGGAAGCGAGCAGGTCGGTGTACTTCTTTACCGTTTCCTTCATCTGTTCTTCAGACAAAACGGGAGTTGCAATGAAAACGGTTTCGTACTGTTTTACCATTACTTTGTTTGTTTTTTTGTTTGTTATTGACTGTTATAAAACACAAAAGACAGGCACCATGTCCTGTCTTCCGTTTGTTTGTTTGATGAGCCACTTCGCGGACTCGAACCGCGGACCTACGCATTACG
>JAFVWV010000162.1 GCA_017501495.1 Bacteroidales bacterium
GCGTACCATTCAGGCGCTCAGTCACTTTGCAGGCGAGACGCCTGCGTACTATTCAGTCACCTTGCCACCTTTCGGCTTTGCCGCTTTGCCACTTTCACATTCAAACAATCTCCCCTTCCCCTTCGCCCGTTGTACAGTACTTGTACAGTATATGTACAGTACTTGTACGCTTTATAAACGTACAAGTACTGTACAAGTAGCGTACATATAGCGTACAACGAGGCAAGAGGTGCCTTTTAACATATTAACAAAACACTAACAATCAACCATATACAAAATACACCCTCGCCGATTGGAATGTCCAAAAACGGCATGCGGCAAAACCATGAGGTCGAAGCCACCGGATACCGGCATGGAAAAGGGCGAATATTTTTTTGCCATGTCGGATTTTTTTTGTATTTTTGCAACTTCAAAGACAATAACAAAAAAACATAACATCAACATGGAGAAACTGATAATCACCGCCGCCATCTGCGGCGCAGAAGTAACGAAAGAGCAGAACCCGAACGTTCCCTACACGGTGGAAGAGATAGTGCGCGAAGCCAAGAGCGCCGTTGACGCCGGTGCCGCCATAGTGCACCTGCACGTGCGCGAAGACGACGGCACGCCGACCCAGAGCCATGTGCGCTTCCAGGAGTGCACCGAGGCCATCCTCAAAGAGTGCCCCAACGTGATTCTTATCCCCTCGACCGGCGGCGCCGTGGGCATGACCCCCGACGAGCGACTGGACAGCACCAACACCACCCCCACCCCCGAAATGGCCACCCTCGACTGCGGCACCTGCAACTTCGGCGACGACATCTTCGACAACACCATGCCCACCATGCGTGCCTTCGGCAAGCGCATGATCGAAAAAGGCATCAAGCCCGAATACGAATGCTTTGAGATGGGCCATCTTGAGACCATCGTGCACATGGCCAAGAAGGGCCAGGTGCCCAGCGCCTTCGGCGTGGCCGGCCCCGACGGCAACCCGCTGCCGCTGGTGCCCATGCAGTTCAACTTCGTGCTCGGCGTGCTGGGCTGCGCCTCGGCCTCGGTCGACAACCTCGTCTGGATGGTGAAGAACATACCCGCCGGCAGCACCTGGACCGCCACCGGCATCGGCCGCAACGCCTTCACGCTGGCCGCTCCGGCCATCGTCATGGGCGGCAACGTGCGCGTGGGCTTCGAAGACAACCTCTACCTCGAACGCGGCGTGCTGGCCAAGAGCAACGGCGAGCTGGTAGACAAGGTGGTCCGCATGGCCAAACTGCTCGGCCGCCCCATCGCCACAAGCGACGAGGCCCGCGAAATACTCAGCCTGAAGAAACGTTAACGATTGCGTTAATGTGTGATTGCGTTAATGCGTTAGCGGCTGGCGCGTCAGCACTCACGCACAAACACGATAACACATCAGCACCTTACACTTTGGATTTTAGAAAATCAGAATAATTTATGAGAAAATCTTTGATCCTGCTGGCAGCCTGCGTCCTCACACTCGGCGCCGCCGCCCAGCAGCAGAACGACGAAGAGGGCCAGCGCTACTGGCGCCAGACCCACCATATGCGCGACGCCTCGCGGATGCACCTCGGCAGCCATATCGCCAAAGCGCCCGCCCCAAAAGACGCCCCCGCCCCCAAGCACACCACAGGCATGCCTCAGGGCAACTACTGGTTTCCCGGCGAATGGGAAGAGGTGCAGGCCATCGTGGTAACCCCCTACTACAACTACCGCCCCGACAGCGCGGGCTTCACAAACATGATTGCCGACCCGATGGTGACCGGTGTGGCCGCCTACTACGCCAACTACTACGCCCAGGAGCCCTCGGCCTACGGTCCCTACCGCTCGATAATCGACACCTCGAGCACCTTCGCCCAGGTCAGCTTCTACCTGATGGACGCCATCCAGCTGGGCGGCGCCCAGGCATGGGTGCGCGTTGAGAACTTCGACGACTCGACAGCCGTACTGAACCACCTGACCACCATGGGTCTGCGCACCGGCAACATACGCTTCATCGAAGCGCCGGGCAACAGCTTCTGGTACCGCGACTGCGGCCCCATCTGCTTCTACTACGGCGAAGGCGACACGGTGGGCATGCTCGACTTCGAATACTACCCCGGACGCGCACTGGACGACTCGCTGCCAGTCTACATCGAACGCCAGATAGGACTGCCCAACTTCACGACACAGATTGAGTGGGAAGGTGGCAACTGCCTCGTCGACGGCACCGGCATGGTGTTCAGCAGCGACGCCATCTACAAAAACAACCGCGACACGTACGGCCAGCTGACGTGGGACGGCTCGGATGTATCCACAATCAGCTACACACACAAGCGGTCGCTCACAAAAGCACAGGTGCGCGACAGCCTGGCCGAATTGATTGGCACCCGCGCCACCTACATACTGCCGGCATTCCAGAAAGACGGCGGCACCGGCCACGTGGACCTCTATGCAGACATGATCGACGAGAACGGATTCGTCTTCAGCAAAATGCCCGACGACTACTACCAGTGGATCGACTACAAGACGGGCCGCAAGAACATGGACTCGCTCTGCAGCTACCAGACCGTCTTCGGCACCAACTACAAGCACCGCTCCATTCCCTTCCCCTCGCGCGACAACGGAAGCAACTTCTCGAGCCAGACACAGTACGACCTGCAGTACACACGCACCTACTCCAACCACACTTTCGTCAACAACGTCATCATCCAGCCCTGCTTCTCGACCGTCGGCGCCGACGGTATGCCCACCGCCGCGTGGGACCGCGCCAACATAGAAGAAGTGCAGCGAGCCTATCCCGGCTACACCATCTACTGCGTCGACGTGCGCGACTTCGACGGCAGCGGCGGCGCCATCCACTGCATCACCAAGCAGATACCCGCCGAGCACCCCCTACGCATACTGCACCAAAGCATCACCGGCAACACCGGTAACGCCTACAACGCGGAGAACGCCATCATCAAAGCACGCGCCACAAACGTGGACGGCATCGCCAGCATCACACTGAGCTACCGCATCGGCGACGGCCAGTGGCAGACCGTGCCCATGACGCAAGGCCCCACCTGCGCCGGAAGCGAATACGAAGCCTCCATCCCCACCACCGGAACACTCAGCGGCCAGTACACCGAAGTGGACTACTTCATCACCGCTACAAGCAACGCCGGCAAGACAATCGCCAAACCCATGCCCGCCACAGAGCAAAGCGGCTACTACACCTTCTACATCGGCGAAAATGCCAACAGTGGCATCGAGACCGCAGCCAGCGGCGAACACTTCGGCCAATTCTACCCCAACCCTGCAAGCGGCGAAGCCCACATGCAGATAGAGCTCGGCAACGGCGGCAGCTATACCGTGAGCATCGTTGATGCAAGCGGCCGCACCGTCCACACAAGCGGCCTGCAAGCCAGCGGCAGCATAGTATACACCATCGACGCCAGCCGCCTCGGTCACGGACAATACACCGTGGTCTTCGAAGGCAGCCAGGAGCGCGTGGTCCGCAAACTTATCGTACAATGACCACAGGCCACTGACCACTGATGAAGAAGATATCAGGCATCATCACCACCCTCAACGAAGAGCGCAATATTGAAGCAGCGATACGCTCGCTGCAGCAGGTGTGCGACGAGGTGGTGGTGGTAGACAGCGAGAGCACCGACCGTACACGCGAGATAGCGCAAGCGGCCGGTGCCCTTGTCTATATACAACCCTATCTCGGCGACGGCATACAAAAGAACGTCGCACTGAAATATGTGAAAAATCTCTGGGTGCTCAGCATCGACGCCGACGAGCGGCTGACCCCGGAGCTGGTGGCCAAAATAGAGGCTACCGACTTCGACCAGACTCACTACGACGGCTTCGCCATCCGACGCCGCAACCTCGTCGGTAGCCGTTGGATGCGCTGGGGCGGATGGTACCCCGACTACCTTGTGCGCCTCTACCGGCACGACCGCCTGCGCTTCCCGGATGTGAAACAGCACGCCACCGTACCAACTGCCAACACCCGCCGCTGGAAAGCCGACCTGCTGCACTACCGCTTCAAAAACATCGGCGAACTCTTTGCCAAACCGGGACGCAACTACAGCACACGCGGAGCAAAAATACTCTACAACGCCGGACGACGCGCACACTGGTGGAGCCCGATTTGGCACGGAGGTGCGGCTTTCTTCGTAAATTATTTTATAAGAGGAGGCATACTGGGCGGCATCGACGGACTTACATTCAGCAAAGCCGTAGCCCTCAACAGCTATCTGAAATACGCAAAATTACTGGAATACCAACGCGACCCCAAGGTGCGCGAAGAAGAAGACTTCACCTCTGTCTGGTAAAGCCCTTACTTAAGCCCGGAAATCTTCTGGTAAAGAGCATAGTACTGCTCGACCATGGCATCGGTAACTTCATAGGGAGTGGCACCTCCGATAACCACAATCTTCTCGGCCATCACGCCACTGTCCACCAAACGCTGTTTCACCTCGCGACTGACAGCCACAATGACATCGGCAGCCTCGAACGAATATTTCATACGACGTTTCCAAAGCATACTGTCCATCAGCGAAGTGCGGTGATGGTCCTCGATACCATAGCAGGTTATGATGGTCTTGATATCGCGTCCGATGTGGTAGGGCAACTCCTCGTTGAGCCCATGAAATATCTTAACCTTCTCCGACTTCAGCCACGGATTGAGCCGATAACGCATCCAGAGCGACGGCATCACTTTGCTCATACCGTCGGGCAGGTAGGTGCTGATATTGGCATAGCTGCTGAAATAGCCCTTGTATGCATTCTTGATTCGGGTTGAGAAAAGCAAGGCACGGTAATCGCTCACATGACGACGCGCAATGCGCGAAACAAGTTCGCGCCCAAAATCGCCGAGTTCATGACCGTTGCGCAGTATATTGTTGGCTTCGTAACCTACTAACATTTTTTTTAGTTTTGCGGTGCAAAATTACGATTTTTTTTTGTATCTTTGCACATTATTTTAGAAAAAAATCAATATGCCAGAAAGACTACCCACAGAGAAAAGCCTCTTTGCCAACCTCGATACGGTGCAGAAAGCCGCTCTATATGAGCGTGCTGCAGAATTATTCAGCGACAATAAAAGAGCTCTTTTCGACAGGTTGGCGCCATTGCGCACTCGGCACATCAGCGTGGTATTGGAAGACATCTACCAGAGCCACAACGCCTCAGCCGTGCTGCGTTCGTGCGATTGTTTCGGGGTTCAGGACGTCCATGTGGTCGAAAACCGTAACGTCTTCAATCCGGCAGGCGATGTGGCCGTGGGCAGCTCGAAGTGGGTCGACTACTACCGCTACCCGACTATCCAAGAAGCCTACACCGAACTGCACCGCAGGGGCTACCGCATCGTGGCCACACTGCCTCACGAAAACGACCAGATGATCGGCGACCTCGACATCAGCCAGCCGACAGCTCTCGTCTTCGGCACCGAACTGACAGGCCTCACCGGCGAAGCCATAGACGGAGCCGACGCCTATGTCAAAATACCCATGTACGGCTTCACCGAAAGTTTCAACATCTCGGTATGTGCCGCTCTAAGCCTCTTCAGCCTCACCGAACGCATGCGCCGCAGCGACATACGCTGGCAGCTGGACGACGACGAGTTGCTCGACCTCAAACTACACTGGGCAATGCAAGCCATCCGCGACGGCGAAAAAGTGGTTAAACAATTGATGTTTGACATTTAAAAAAAAGTTGTATATTTGCAGATTGAATCCTACCGATGAGAGATTAACATAAAATACACAATATGAAAAGAATAATAGCAACAATGGCACTCGTGGCGCTATGCAGCGGCACGATGATTGCCCAGAATGACAAGGCTGTGGCCGAAAAAGATGTCAAAGTGAACTACGTAAAAGACTTCCATCGTCAGGTAAAAGATGCCTCCGATGTGGCCTGGTGGAAAGTTGATTCGCTGACATTCAAAGTCACCTACCTCGACGCTGAAAAAAGCCGTCAAGCCATGGTGTTCAACAACAAAGGTACCGAAACACACTACTTCATCGACAAGCAGTACTACCCCGCCGCCGTGCGCGACACTGTCAGCCACATTTACCCCAAGTACACAATCAGCGATGTATGGGTGCGCAAAGTACGTGGCAAAATGACTTACCAAGCCCGCATAGCCAAGAAAAGCGGTTTCCTGTGGTGGAAAAAAGAGAAAGACGCCAAGCTCCTCAATTGGGAGGTCGACGGCAAATACATCGGAGCATAGACTGTAATTATCACCTGATACAAAAAGGCTGGCTCACCAATCCATGGTAAGCCAGCCTTAAACTTTTTTACCGCCGCTCTTATTCAGCAAGATCTTTGCCGTGGCAGTTCTTGTATTTCTTGCCGCTGCCGCAAGGACAGGGGTCGTTGCGACCAATCTTCTTCTCAACATGCACTGGGGCGGGCTTGGCCGGCTGCTGGCGCGAGCGTTCTATAGCCTGGCGCTGCTGGGCGGCAGCACGGTCGAACTCGTTGCTGCGACCGGCACGCAAACCGCGCTGGTCGTTCTGCGGCTGACGTGCTTCACGCACCTGGCTTTCATCAGGCAGCGGCAGCTGGGCACGGCTGAGGAAGCTGGTTATCTCGCGGTTGATGCTGAGCAGCATCTGCTCGAAAAGCTTAAAGCTTTCGAACTTGTAGATCAACAGTGGATCCTTCTGCTCATAGGCTGCATTCTGTACACTCTGGCGCAAATCGTCGAGCTGACGCAGATGCTCTTTCCACTGATCGTCGATGATGGCAAGGGTGATTCCCTTCTCGATGGCCAACTGCAACTCGCGACCGTGAGTGTCATAGGCTTTCTTTACCGGCACCACAACATTGAGCACCTTCTTGCCGTCGGTGATGGGGAATGCAACGTTGATATAACGAGTGTTTTCTGCAATATTCTTAATGAAAGGCCATGCGTTTTCGCAAACACGCTGCATACGCTCGCGATAGGCATTCCAGCACTGGTCGTAGAGCAGCTGTATAGCATCCTTGCGGTTGAGTGAGAGGAACTCACGCTCGCTCATCGGCACCTCATGGGCAAAGACCTTGATAACCTCGAGTTTGAAGTCTTCCCAGTCGCTGCCTTCGGTGTAAAGCAACTCGCACGTGTCGAAGAACATGTTGCTGATGTCTATCGAAAGACGGTCGCCATACAGAGCGTTGCGGCGCTTGTTATAGATAACAGTGCGCTGGTTATTCATCACATCGTCGTATTCGAGTAGGCGCTTGCGCATACCAAAGTTGTTTTCCTCAACCTTCTTCTGTGCACGTTCAACGGCTTTAGTAATCATCGAGTGCTGAATAACCTCGCCTTCCTGCAGTCCCATGCGATCCATGATAGACGCCATACGTTCACTACCGAAAAGACGCATCAGGTCGTCTTCAAGGCTAACGAAGAAGAGGCTGCTGCCCGGATCGCCTTGACGACCGGCACGGCCTCGCAGCTGGCGATCCACACGGCGGCTCTCGTGTCGCTCGGTACCGATAATAGCCAGACCGCCTCGCTCACGCACATCGCCTTTAAGCTTGATATCGGTACCACGACCTGCCATATTGGTGGCAATGGTCACGCGGCCAGGCTCACCTGCCTGAGCCACGATTTCGGCCTCTTTCTGGTGCAGTTTGGCGTTGAGCACATTGTGCGGAATTTTCTTCATCTTCAGCATCTTGCTCAACAACTCAGAGGTTTCCACACTGGTTGTACCGACCAACACCGGACGTCCCTCGCCGACAAGGCGTTCCACTTCGTCGATGACAGCTTTGAATTTCTCACGCTTGGTCTTGTAGACCATATCGTCCATATCCACACGGGCTATAGGCTTGTTGGTGGGTATCTCGACAACATCAAGCTTGTATATGTTCCAGAACTCGCCGGCCTCGGTCGAAGCGGTACCGGTCATACCGGCAAGTTTCTTGTACATGCGGAAGTAGTTCTGCAGCGTGATGGTGGCGTATGTCTGTGTAGCGGCCTCAACCTTGGCATTTTCCTTGGCTTCCACAGCCTGGTGCAGACCGTCGCTCCAACGACGGCCTTCCATGATACGTCCAGTCTGCTCGTCGACAATCTTCACCTGATTGTCCTCGGTGAGAATATAGTCGACATCACGTACAAAGAGTGTATATGCCTTCAGCAGCTGATCCACTGTGTGCACACGTTCGCTCTGCACCGCAAAATCAGAATATATCTTGTCTTTGGCGGCCGCCTTCTCTTCGGCGCTCATGCTGGCGTTGTTCTCCACCTCGGCAATGGCACTGCCGATATCGGGCAACTGGTAAAAGTTGGGGTCCTCACCGAGCGAGGTGAGGTACTCCATACCCTTATCGGTAAGCTCCACCTGGCGATTCTTCTCGTCAATGACAAAGTACAGCTCATCGTCGATGATATGCATGTATTTGTTCTGCTCCTGCATGTAGAAGTTTTCCGTGCGGAGCAAAATGCTCTTGATACCAGTCTCGGAGAGGTATTTGATAAGGGCGTTGTTCTTGGGCAGACCGCGATAGGCGCGCAGTAGTTGTTTGGCGCACTCCTCTTCCGGTTTGGGATCGGGGTGTTCTGCAATGCCTTTCTTGGCTTCGGCCAATATCTGAGTGACGAGCATCCGCTGTGCATTGTAGAGTTTCTCGATAGTCGGCTTGAAGCGGTAGAACTCCTGTTCGTCATCGTCTTTGCCTGTGGGACCGCTTATGATAAGAGGTGTACGGGCATCGTCGATAAGCACCGAGTCGACCTCGTCAACAATGGCATAGTTATGTCCGCGTTGCACCAGTTCTTCGGGGTTGCGGCTCATATTGTCGCGCAGATAGTCGAAACCGAACTCGTTGTTGGTGCCATAAGTGATGTCGGCATTGTAGGCCGCCTTACGCTCGGGGCTGTGTGGCTCGTGCTTGTCTATGCAGTCCACACTCAGACCATGGAACTCGAAAAGCATGCCCATCCATTCAGAGTCGCGCTTGGCCAGATAGTCGTTGACCGTAACCACGTGCACACCCTTGCCAGGCAGAGCATTCAGATAGACCGGTAGCGTAGCCACAAGGGTTTTGCCCTCGCCGGTGGCCATTTCGGCTATCTTTCCGCTGTGGAGCACCACGCCGCCAATAATCTGCACGTCGTAGTGGACCATGTCCCATGTAATCTCGTTGCCACCGGCCATCCAGTGGTTCTGGTAGCGGGCTTTGTCGCCATCGATGCTGATAGAAGCATGCGTGGCAGCAAGGTCACGGTCATGTTCGGTAGCCGTCACTTCGACCACCTCATTGGTAGCAAAACGGCGGGCTGTCTCTTTCACCACGGCGAACGCTTCGGGCAGTATCTCATCCAGTACTTTCTGCGTCTTGTCATAGCTATGTTTCTCCAGCTCGTCGATACGTTTGTAGATGCTTTCTTTTTCATCTACTGGCATGTCGTATTCTTCCTCTATGCGGGCTCGCAGCTGGCTCAGCTCGGTTTCTTCTTGCTCTATGGCCTTGCTGATACGCTCCTTGAATTCGATTGTCTTTGCTCGCAGGCCGTCGTTGTCGAGTGCCTGTATGACAGGATAAAGTTTCAGCGTGGCGTCAAGGAACGGCTTCACGGCCTTGATGTCGCGCTGACTTTTGTCGCCGAAGATTTTGGTCAGAAAGTTAGCCATTATATTGTTTCGTATTTATATTAAACATAATAATCCACAAATGTTTGCAGCAAATTTCATGCCAAACAATAGTTGGCAAAGATACATTATTTTTTTGAATGCTCATTATTTTTTTTCATTTCAGCGAGCAAAATCATTCCCGATAGGATTATCTGCGCACAACCCTACAAGCGGCAGTCATTCCGTTTTTGGTCACACGGAGCACATAGGCTCCTTGCGGCAGTGCCGACAAGTCAATCCTGTCAGTCTTTTCCTCTGAAGACATCAAGCGCCCCGACATGTCGTACACCTCTACCTTGTCGACCTCCGCACCAATCTTGACCATTGATGCAGTCGGGTTTGGATAAATCATCAAGCGTACTCCATCGGCTTCTTCAATCCTCTCTGTTCTTTCGTTGAGCATCAACACTATAACCGAATCGCAACCCTCTGCGCCGACCAGGTAGCGGATATAGGTGCCGTCGACGGTTATTGTCTCGCCGTTCCAATCGTATTCGCTTGGCCCGTTGACCACAATCGTGTCGAGTATGGAGTGCCCGACAGTGAGGTGCAGGGCCAGCGACGAATCGCAACCATACTGATCCCAAAGCTGGAGCACGACGTCGGTCGACGAAGTGTACACTGTGGTGCCCACTCTATATCCGTCGCATGCCACCACCGTATCATAGGTTGTAGTGCCACCGTGGATATAATAGTCGACAACTGTCAAGCTGTCGGGCGAAATGACAACTCCAGATGTCGGAGCCTGTGTGGCTATACTGTAACCCATTGGGGCATAAGGCTCGCCTATACACAGATGGTCGGTGCGATATGTTATATCACGGGCCGTGAAGGGAAGCGAAACATCGTCTATCATCGCACAGTCTTCATGGGCGCTGACGCTGTAGTCTTTCCGGTAGCTGAATTTGAATGTATGCTGACCGGCAGCAACGGGATAGCTCACCCTGAGCCACCCCTCTTCTCCTGAAGCCGCCATCTGTTCCTCGTTGTCGATATAGAAGAAGAACTTGTCGTAGCCACTTTCTGACGACACCCTGTAGCGGAAGCAGATGCTGTCGGGCTGCGTCACCGTGCAGCCCAGCTGCATCACCGACTCTTGGTTATGGCTGAGGCCGCTGGCCGAGCGCATGCATATATTGCCCGCCATCGCAGTGTCGGCCACGTATTCCCAAGGGTGTGCCCCCTGACTCCAACCGCTGGTGTGCGTGGCATTGCCGCTGAATGTCTCCACCTCGCGCTGGCCGATGATTATCGTCTGCGTCTCATCAAGCTCTGCCGGCTGCGATGGATTGACCAGCCTCGGGTGCAGTTCCACGGATGCTCCCTCCGCGAGCCGACTGTCGGCATGCAGCTGGAATGTACGCGTGACAGTCTGTCCATACGGCAGCGTTATCGTTCCTTGCGTCATCGGTGTAACCGCCATCAATGCAGTCTGCGGTACAATCTGCAGGTCGGAGGCTGTGAGCGTGGCGAACCCGTGATTGGTAAGGTGCACCTTCAGCAGACCGACTCCACCATGGGGTATCACGGCAGACGCTATCTCATAGCTTGTTTTGATGTCGGCAGCCCTGATTGAGTATTGGAATTGTGTGGTGTATTGCTCTGTGCCGTCAGCGACAACACGTACCGAGACGGTGGCTCTTTCGCCGTCGGCGGCAGCCGACGAGATAGTCATAGCCTGACCGTTGAGCGCCACCTGGCTGTGTGCCGCCACAGTGCCTACGGGCATCGTGTCGCGGGCAAAGGCGAGGTGTGGATTGTCCGACGAGAAGTGCAACGTCACGCCTGCTGCGTTGGAATCGCCGATATTGACAAGCGTGAGCGCAGTCTGGCGCGTGGCGGCAGCCTCGAGCCTTGCTTCCGGCTCCAGCCCGTTCACTGCCAGACACACCCCGTCGGTCCCGACACATCTGATATTTCTAAATGTTGTCTTGTATTGCTGGGCCGAAACTGCCAGTTCATAGGTTCCCACCGCCAGACCGCCGGCGATGATGAGGGTGGCCGAGCCATTGGCATCGGCGAAGGCGGCGGACACAACCCCCGCCGTGTCGGTCAGCGCTATGTAGGCGTATGGCACAGCCTCGACGTGAAGCATTCCGGTGCCCTGCGCAACGACCTGCTCGGATGCGAGCGGCATGTCATAGGCCTGGGTGAACCAGGGCATCACCGACGGGTCTCCCATCAGGTGGTATATCTCCCAGTAGTAGTGTGCCGTCGAGCTGCCGTTTCCAGCCTGCACCGCCATGTTGCCTGCCATGATGATGGAGCCCTGCGTCTCAGCCCATTTGCTGTGCTGCTCATTGTGGGTGTGGCACACACGGTCGTAGACACCGAGATGCGCCGCATTGTAGTTCATCGACATTGTGGCCGATATGCTGCTGCGCACTCCCACCGACCAGTAGAAGTCGCTACCCCAATAGGTACTGTTGCTGCCGCCGATATAGCCCACAGCGCCACAGTAGTCGTCGCGCCGCAGCAAGGCTTCTCCCAAACAGGCTGTGTTGTCGAATTTGTTGCTCAGGCAGCAGTTGCCGATCATCAGTCCGAAGCGCTCGTTGTTGGTCATCTGTGCCACATGGTCAACCGAAAAGTAAGGCGTCCCCCAGCAGTCGGGGCTGCCGTGGGCGCTGTAGTTGATGAATCCCGCACCGCGATTGTAGGCGGCTCGCACCGTGGCGGCATTATGCCCCGCACTGCTGCCGATTGTCACACCCGGTGCATTGGGCACGATGGAGGTGTTGTTCTTGAAATAGCTCACATCGGTGAAGTTGCGGCTCTGGTTTATGTAGTTGGTCGCGGCATAGTCCATTGTCGGGTCGGCATGGGTATATCCGAAATCGCCATCAGTTCCGCCGTCGACACCGGCCACCAGCACGGCCCGGTCGAGGAATGTCGGGTCGCTGAAGGTGTATTGTTCGTACATCAACGTCTTGTCTATCTGCGGCTGCAGCTGCGAAAGGCTGCTGGCCGAGAAGCGTCCGTAGTAGCAGTCCGGCACATGGTCGCCGCTGCTCCATGTGGCATAGTAGAGGTCGCTGACGTGTTCTTCGTCGGTCTCGCCCTCAAAGGCGGGTATCTGCGCCACATCGCCCACCAGCAACACATAGGTCGGCGCCGGCATCGTGTCGTTGGCATTGTCGTATTGGGCCTTGAGCCACGCTGCTATCGAAGTGGTTGTATTGCCCACCTGCGGCTCGTCGGTGTAGACTGCATCGACCAGAAAGCCCTTCCTGCGCTTCCACTCGACAAACTCGTCCAGCGCTCCACGAAACATACTGTTGGCCACTATGGTGTAGCGTATCGGCGACGCCGAGTTCACCGTTTTGGGATACAGGCTGTTGAGGCATTCGGCGCCGATGCCGAATGCCGGTGTATGGTAGCGGTCGAAGAGAGCCTTGGTGCCCGGCACGTCGGCGTCGCGGTAGCGTATGTCGACCCTTGCACTGCGACACACCACCACCTTTCCACTCACTGGGTTGTAGCTCAACGGGCTGAGGGTCAGCCGCGCCAGCCTGCGGTCGCGGGCCGTGCCCACAGCCTCGACAGCGGCCAGCGGCAGACTGTAGTACGCATCTCTGGCGTAGGTGGCATCGTCCATCGCAAGACGTCTCGGCGAGGTGTCGCTCTTGCGTCGGTCGGGCTGCACGGGGGCCAGCAGGCCCGCCATACCCAGCTGCCCGGCATCTAACGTATCATACACCGCATCGCTCACAGCCACATCGATCGACCGGCACAGCGGCACCTCTATCAACCACGATGCCGCTGGCAGCGACGGCCGCCCTACAGCAGCCGCGGGTATGCAGCCTTCCAGCTCCAATGTGCCGAAAGCGCGGCCGCACACCGTAGTCTCGCCCACGCGTACATCGCTGGTGATGAACGTCAACTGCAGATGGTTGTAGTCGTCGGCCGTCACCTCGGCGCGCAGCCCCTGGGCTGCAGCTCCGACCGGAACCGACATCGCAAACATCAGCCCAATGCTCGCCAGATATCCTTTTATCTTCATAGATTACAAGTGTTTATACTGCAATTCCCCATCATTTTCATCCATGCACACAAAGTGCAAAGGTACAAAAAAATTGCGACACTGCAAGAAAAAACATTCTTATCAGTGTCGCAATTCAGCGGAAAGACAGGGATTCGAACCCTGGGACCCCGCAAGGGGGTCAACGGTTTTCGAGACCGCCCCGATCGACCACTCCGGCATCTTTCCTATAGTCGTTTCAGCCTTGCTTTCAGCCCGGCAAATCGGGTGCAAAAGTACACACTTTTTCCGACATGGCAAAATGTTTTTTTCAGCGCACAGCGCACGAACCCGAAATGCCATCTAACAATCAGCACATTGCACCATCAAAAAAAACAGCAGCCGCCCCCATAAATCCTTTGAATGCGTCGCCCCTACGGGGCTCGTTTGGGGAGGGTTTCTGTGTCCCGTGGGCTTGCGCCCACGGCTAAAATGTGTCGCCGCTAACGCGGCTGAACTTTAACCACCAACC
>JAFVWV010000163.1 GCA_017501495.1 Bacteroidales bacterium
ATTTCGTTAATAGCGCTTATGGCATTAAAGAATGCCTTTTTTCCGACTATAGTGCCAAAAGGATCTTCAGCCTTCTCGTCGCCGCCGCCAAGAAGGGCATGGACGCCCGCGGCTTCGGCATGGCCTCCGTCCGCTTCATCTGCGGCTGCCAGGACCTCCATAAACAGCTCGAGAAGAAGATCGCCGAGTTCTTCGGCACCGAGGACACCATCCTCTACGCCGCCTGCTTCGACGCCAACGGCGGTGTGTTCGAACCCCTGCTGACCGAAGAGGACGCCATCATCAGCGACGCGCTGAACCACGCTTCCATCATCGACGGCGTGCGCCTCTGCAAGGCCCAGCGCTACCGCTACGCCAACGCCGACATGGCCGACCTCGAAGAGCAGCTCAAGGCCGCCCAGAAGAACCGCTTCCGCATCATCGTCACCGACGGCGTCTTCTCGATGGACGGCAACGTCTGCCCGCTCGACAAGATCTACGAACTCGCCAACAAGTATGACGCCATGGTGATGGTCGACGAGAGCCACTCGGCCGGCGTGGTCGGCAAGACGGGCCGCGGCGTCACCGAGCGCTACAACCTGCGCGGCAAGATAGAGATCCTCACCGGCACCCTCGGCAAGGCCTTCGGCGGCGCCATGGGCGGTTTCACCACCGGCAAGAAGGAAATCATCGACATGCTGCGCCAGCGTAGCCGTCCCTACCTCTTCTCCAACAGCATGGCCCCCGGCCTCGTGGCCGCCGGCATCCGCATGTTCGAGCTCATGAGCGAGACCAACGCCCTGCAGGACAAGCTGCATGAGAATACCGACTACTTCCTGCGCCGCATGAAGGAAGAAGGCTTCGACTGCAAACCCTCGGAGAGCGCCATCTGCGCCGTCATGATCTACGACGCCGCCAAGAGCCAGCAATATGCCGCCAAGATGCAGGAAGAAGGCATCTTCGTCACCGGCTTCTACTATCCCGTCGTGCCGAAAGGCCAGGCCCGCATCCGCGTGCAGATCAGCGCCGCCCACGAACACGAGCACCTCGACAAGTGCATCGAGGCCTTCAAGAAGGTCAGAAAGGAGATTGAAGGCTGATGAAACGCATCCTTATCGTCGGCGCCGGCGGCCAGATTGGCAGCGAGCTGACACGTAATCTCAGAGACATCTATGGCGACAGCAACGTGGTGTGCAGCGACCTGCGTCCGCTCAAAGGCGACCCCTACGAGCGCGGCCCCGTGGAGCGCATCGACAGCACCCAGATCATGCAGATTGCCACCGCCGTGAAGCAATACAACATCGACACCATCTACAATCTGGCGGCCATCCTCAGCGCCACCGCCGAGCTGAACCCCATGCTGGGTTGGAACGTCGGCATCGGCTCGCTGGTCAACTGCCTCGAAGTGGCCCGCCTCTTCGGCTGCGCCGTCTTCACCCCCAGCAGCATCGGCGCCTTCGGCCCCAGCACGCCGCACGACAACACGCCGCAGGACACCATCCAGCGCCCCAACACCATCTACGGCGTCACCAAGGTCACCGGCGAGCTGCTGAGCGACTACTACTTCACCCGCTTCGGCGTCGACACCCGCTCGGTCCGCTTCCCGGGCCTCATCAGCTACCAGACCCTCCCCGGCGGCGGCACCACCGACTACGCCGTCGAGATCTACTACGCCGCCGTCAAAGGCGAGAAGTTTGTCTGCCCGCTGAAGAAAGGCACCTACATGGACATGATGTACATGCCCGACGCCCAGAAGGCCATGATCGACATCATGGAGGCCGACCCCTCGAAGCTCGTCCACCGCAACAGTTTCAACGTCACCTCGATGAGCTTCGATCCCGAGATCATCTACAACGCCATCAAGAAGCGCTATCCGCAGTTCGAGATGGTCTACGAGCCCGAACCCATCAAGCAGGCCATCGCCGACAGCTGGCCCAACAAGATGGACGACAGCTGCGCCCGCAAAGAGTGGGGCTGGAACCCTCAGTACGACCTCGAGAAGATGACAGACGACATGATTCTCAACCTCAAGAAGAAGCTGCTCTAAAAAAGCGGCAAAACAAAAAAAGAGAGTGGCGCCGACCGTATGGGTCTGCGCCTCTCTTTTTTTTGCCGAATGATGTTAAATGATGCAAAATGCCGGCATGCGATGTAGAGTTTTGCCTATAAAGGCGGTTATAGGTAATATAGAGAGGCGCATCATACAGACTCAGGCCAAAATGATGCACATGCCTCTGTCTGGTTACAATAAAAAGCAATAAAACACGTTATTGTATACATAAACACTAAAAAGATGAAAAAGACTCTACTTTCGGCATTGCTGACCCTGATGGTCTCGATAGGGCTGCAGGCACAGACGGTGTATAGCACCGCCTTCAGTCCGACCGACGACAACACGGCGTGGACCATGAGCAGCGCCACGGTGAACCAATGGCAAATCGGCCACCCTGCGGCCGAGGCTTCCGACACGGGCTGGCTCTACATCAGCCAGGACGGCGGCACCGCCAACACCTACAACCTCACGGCCTCGACCAAGGCCTGGGCCAGCCACGACGTGACGCTGGCGGGCGGTATCTACACCTTCAGCTTCCGCTGGAAGTGCATGGGCGAGAGCAACTTCGACTACCTGCGCTGCGTGCTGGTGCCCGATACCGTGGTGCTGGACACCACCCCCTTCGCCACCTACCAGGAGACTGCCGAGTTCCGCTTCGCGGTGCCCGACGGATGGATCAACCTGGCACTGAACGGCGCCAACCTGCACCTCAACCAGTCAGCGACCTGGCAGACCTCCACAGTCAGCTTCTCGGTGTTGAATCCGGGCAACTACAAGATAGCCTTCCTCTGGGTCAACGACAATTCGGACGGCACGCAGCCGCCGGCGGTGGTCGACGACGTGACGCTCGCCATCGACAACACCTGCCCGCCGGTGGCCCACCTGGAGCTGACCCACATCAGCCACGACAGCACGGCATTGACATGGGACGCCGTCTACGGAGCACAATACCTGGTGCAGATAGACAACCTGCCGCCTGTGGTGGTCGACACCAACCGCTACGTCATCCCTTTTATCATGAATGTCAACTTGTCGGTCACGGCAAAGGTGTGGGCGATCTGTGCCTCGGGCGACACATCGGCGGTAGCGCAGCAGTACTTCTACGACAACGGCGCCTATACCAATATCGGCTGCAGTGCCTACGAACTGCCATACTTCGAGGACTTCGACTACAACACCTACAACAACAACTTGGGCTTCTGCTGGTGGCGTCGCCAGACCACGCAGTATGAGAATATGTCTTTACCATTGGTGAATTCCGGCAAGGGCATCGGCGGCAGCGCCGCCCTGTGGTTTGCCCGTTACTTTAACGGCAACAGCTATGGTACTCTCTACTCGCCCTACTTTGACGCACCGGCCAATGAGCTTGACGTCAGCTTCTGGATACGAGTGATTGGTCCGAACGAGGGCGTAGGCGAGGTGTCTGGTGCCAATGCCTCGCTGACCGTCGGCGTCGCCGATGCCGACATCGAGACGGCCGCAGCCAACATCTTCTGCAGCCAATCGCTGCTGCACTTCGACTATAGCGACCTCGACACCGCCTGGCAATTCGTCCACTTCACCACCGACACCCTCGACATGAGCATCATCGACGGCAACGTGCGTCTGGCCTTCTTATGGTATGGCAACACCGCTGGCATCTATATCGACAACCTGAAGGTGACACGCCTCGGCGAGGTGCACGACTCGGTGCCGCCCATGGTGGTCATCGGCGGCCCGTCGGCGGTGCAGGTGCTCGACACCGTCGTCTACCGCGCCGACCTGGTTGAGGGCACCGACAGCGCGATGAGCTACAGCTGGCAGTCGGCCATGGCTGCCGCCGGCCAGGCCACCGTCCTCTCGGCAGGCGACACCCTGCGAATAGTCTACACCGCCATAGGCACCGACACGCTGACCCTCACGGCCACCAATTCCTATGGCAGCGACAACGCCGTGCGCGCCGTCACCGTCGAAGGGGCCCCTCAGGTGCGCATCGCCTTCGCCCCCTACAATGTGAACAACGGAGTGTGGCTCACATTCACGCACGAATACCTCGGCGGACCTAACCTGCCCTACACCATCACATGGCACTCCAACCTCGCCTCCGCAGGCCAGGCGCAGATCGACACCACCCACGGCGACACCCTGCGCATACGCTATATCGGCACCGGCAATGATGTGATCACCCTCACGGCGGCAAACATCTTCGACACCTGCATCGCCACACGGCCTGTCATTGTCAGCGGCTGCGTGGTCAACACATTCCCCTTCACCGCCATATACGGTTACGACGGGGTGATAGACAATGCCTGCTGGCTCAAGCTGCAATACGGCGGTGGCGGTGACATATACGATGGTTGGGGATACAGCTTCGCCGAAGAGGGCGGAGTGGAGTGCATGCACTGGGAAGGCCAGCCCGCGGGTGAATACCTGCTGGCCCTGCCGCCATTGGCCCTGCCAAACGAAGGACTGCAGCTGCGCTTCAAGGCGTTGGGTACGGCGGTGACAAACGGCATGTTCAGCGTCGTCGTCTCGCCCACAGCCGATGCCTCAGCCTTCACCGACACTCTCCCCCTTACGCCCGACAGCATCAGCGACTACTACATCGCCTCGTTGGCCCCCTATGCAGGCCAGCTGGTGCTGGTGGCTTTCCGCATGGCGGCTCCCGAAGGTACGGGCACCAGCGTCTATCTGCTACGCGAGATCAGTGTCCGGCTCAGCCTCAGCCCCGAGGTGACCGTGCAGGGCTACTCGAAAGCCACTACCTGCGATACTATGCTCTTCACCGCCAATCTCATCATGGGTGACACTACGGACCTAACCTACACCTGGACCTCGACCAAGGCCGCCAGTGGCAACGCCGTGATGGTTGCCGACGGGCCTCGGCTGAAGATAGCCTATTCGTCGTGGGGCACCGATGTGGTGAGTGTCACCGTCAGCAACAGCTACGGCAACTACACTGCTACCTGCACCACGCAAGTGATGACCTGTCAGGAAATCGATTCCCTGCCACGCACATGGGTGTTGAGTGTTAGCTCGACGGATCGCTACGACTGGCAGCAGAACCGCATCGTATCGCCACGCGGCAACCTTAGCAACAGCTACGTGCCCAGCACCTCATGGTGGAGCCCTGGTCTTTGGGATGGCATCTATTCCCTGCAGTCGAACATCTCATCGAATAGCGATGTGAATGCATGGCTTGTATCGCCGCCTATCGTGCTCGACACCGCTGTGGTGCTGCGGTGGCATGCCGAATGCGACAACAGCGCCTACAGCGTGCGCCTCAGCCCCACAATGTACACCGTTGGCACCGACGGCTATATCGACACCAACTGCTTCTCCGAGACCCTCTACACCGAGAGCGGCGCCAGCGACTGGAGTAGCCACGAGGTCAACCTTTCCCAGTGGCAAGGACATACGGTGCATATAGCCTGGGTACACCATGGCCCTGCCACCGACCCGTCGGCCGTGAGGGCCGGCATACGCCTCGACACGGTGAGCATCGAGTGCGCCGCACCCGACACCACACCCGTAGTGGACACTGTGTGGCACACCGTGACGGTCAACGCCAATGTGGAGGGTGCTGCCGAACCCTACGGCAGCGGCACCTACGCCCACGGCGACACGGTGGAGATTGGCCTGATGTATGCCGACACCGTTGCCCACGGCGGCCATTGGGACTTCCTCGGTTGGAGCGACGGCCCAACAGAGCAACCGCGCAACATCGTCGTCAGCAGCGACACCGTCATCACCGCCCTTTTCCAATGGGTGGCCGACACCTCCTCTGGCATCGGAGATATTGTAAATTCAGAACTCAAAGTTGAAATCTACCCCAACCCGGCGCACGGCAATGTCACCATCAAGACCAGCGAACCAGCCACCTTGGAGCTTCTCGATATCAGCGGCCACGTGGTCATCCACACCACTCCTTTCAATTCAACATTCATCATTCCACACACAACGCTCCAGCCCGGCATCTACTTCGTCCGCATAGGGGCAATAGTACGCAAACTGGTAATTAAATAGCCTTGAGAAGATGACAGACGACATGATTCTCAACTTCAAGAAGAAGCTGCTCTGACAAAAAGCACTTCATACAACAAAAAAGTGGCCACATCGGCCACTTTTTTTGTGCCGTATGAATAATTATTCGTATCTTTGCACCTCGTAACGTCAAGTGCAAAATAATAATTAAACAACAAACAATATGAAATTCAACCGCATTTTAGCAGCAGCATTCCTCGGCGCAGCCATGCTCGTGGTCTCGACCGCCGACGCCTGCACCAACTTCCTGTTCACCAAAGGTGCCACCAAGGACGGAAGCACCATGATCACCTATGCCGCCGACAGCCACACCCTCTACGGCGAGCTCTACTATCGCCGTGCCGCCGACTACCCCGCCGGCACAATGATTATGCTCGTCGAGTGGGATACCGGCGAGAAGCTGTTCGAGATTCCGCAAGCGGCTCACACCTACAGCGTGGTGGGCAACATGAACGAGCATCAGCTGGCCATCGGCGAGACCACCTATGGCGGTCGTGAAGAGTGCTGGAAAAGCAAGGTGAAGGGCATCGACTACGGCTCGCTCATCTACATCACCCTGCAGCGTGCCAAGAACGCCCGCGAGGCCATCAAGACCATGACCGAGCTGGTTGCCACCTATGGCTACTGCTCCGAGGGCGAGAGTTTCTCCATAGCCGACCCCAATGAGGTGTGGATCCTCGAGCTCATCGGCAAACGCGCCGAGCCCGTCAACGCCGCCACAGCCAAGAAGCTGAAATACAAATACACCGACGGTGCCGTATGGGTGGCCCGCCGCATACCCGACGGCTACGTCAGCGGCCATGCCAACCAGGCCCGCATCACCCAGTTCCCCATGGAAGGCAAGAAATTCAGCAAAGCCAAAGGCAAAGGGCTGCACAGCGTCATCAGCAGCGCCCATATGGACTATATCTTCGAGCCCGAAGTGGAGTGCGTCTACAGCGCCGACGTCGTCACCTACGCCCGTGCCTGCGGCTGGTTCGACGGCAAAGACGAGGAGTTCTCCTTCTGCGACACCTATGCCCCGCTGACCTTCAGCGGCCTGCGCGGCTGCGACGCTCGTGTCTACGCCATGTTCAACCGCGTGGCCAGCGGCATGCAACGCTATGAGAAATACGCCATGGGCGATGCCAAAGCCGAACGCCTCCCGCTGTGGATTAAACCCGACAACAAACTCGATGTGCACGACGTCATGACCCTCATGCGCGACCACTACGAGGGTACCTCGATGGACATGACCAAAGACCTCGGTGCAGGCCCCTTCCAGTGCCCCTACCGCTGGCGTCCGATGGGCTTTGAGGTCGACGGACAAAGCTACGTTCACGAGCGCGCCACCAGCACCCAGCAGACCGGCTTCTCGTTCGTGGCCCAGTGCCGCTCATGGCTGCCCTCCAAGGTCGGCGGCATCATCTGGTTCGGCGTCGACGACACCTACTCCACCGTCTACTGCCCCATGTACTGCGGCATCACCGAGATACCCCTCTGCTTCCGTGAGGGCAACGGCGACATGCTGACCTACAGCG
>JAFVWV010000019.1 GCA_017501495.1 Bacteroidales bacterium
CTGCGACTTCCGCGCTCAAATGATGAACTCCGTGGAATAGGTGAAGTAGCGGCACGAGATGTTGGGCGGAGGATTGGTTTTAGCCCACGTTATCACGTTGAGAATCTTGTACCCCAACTGCGTTAGGCAATTGGCTACAGAAAAGATGTTGTGGTAGGTGCCGCTTATCCAGATAGTGCCGTTGTCCTTCAGCTTGTCACGACACAAAGAAAGCCATTTCAAGTTGAACGCGTTGATGTCTTCCTGCGACATCGATTTGTCCCACTCGCCCTTATCTACACACACCACCTTGCCGCTCTGTACCGATATGCCCCCACCAGACAGGAAATAAGGCGGGTCAGCAAATATCATATCAAACTTGAACGAGAACTGCGGAAGCAGCTCGAACGTGTCGCCATGAAGGAGGTTGAAGGCGTGGTCGGAAGAGCGGTAATAAGGCTTCATCATTTTTGCTCATTCTTTATTTCCTTCAAGAACACACCTAACGAATCGAAATTATACACTCTGTCGATTTCATTGTATGCTTCTTTAAGTTTATTTTTTGCAGAATTCCACCCACGACCATCTGTTACCCACACAAACTCAAAACCATCAACTTTATTGACAATAGGTGAGAGTTCACGATAGGCTCGGGTAACCTCGTTAAGCTTTGAACCACCTTCGTTATAAAAGTTCACCTCAACAAGATAGATACAACGCTTGGTCTGAATCATAAAATCAAATCGCTTTTCATCTTCACCCAACGCTTTCTGTAGCTCTGGAAACTCATGTGAAGATACTTCCATTCTATGTTCAATGCCATTAGCAGTCAAAATGCGATGCAATAGCAATTCCGTTATGTCACCGCTTCTATTCTTTCGAGCGTGTGTGTCCAATCCTGCTTCTACGCCAAACACGTAATCTACGAGATTTTTTACGTCTTTGTTTTGAAAAACTTCAGACAGACCTGTTTCTTTGAGAAACTTCATAACGCCCCCATAGGAGCCAAGCAAGTCGTGGATAAGATGGGGCTTACCCATATCATCGAGATATTTTTTGTTCTGCTCTCTGCGAGTGGCAATAAGGATGTCAAGTATGCTGAACACGCGCTTGTCATTATCCCACAACTCCTTTACCGCTGCATCCAAATCTATTTTGCCGATGAGGTAGTTGAGTGTATTTAGTTTTATTTCAATGCTCCTTACATTCTCCCGAATCTTTGAGAAATCTGTATAAAAGTCGAGTGTGGCATTTGTTTCTGCCAGCTGACTCATGAATAGTTCAAAATCCTTTTCCATATTCTAAATGCTAAATATTATATGGTTCAATAGTTTCTGCAGCATACACACCGTAATCTTCAGGCATATAGTTGCATATCAAGAGTTCCGTCATCTTACCTCGTTTTGACGGATTGGCGTTTATAGCGCGTGATGCATAAACTCGATTGATATAGAAATCTGCATATATATCCTCGAAAAATGTATCCTCTGGATTCTTTGCAGAACAATCTGCATTGCTGAGCATCCATTCTATTCCAAGGCGACCGTTCAGCATTGTGCAAAAATCCCGAAGTCGTATTTGTTCGTTATCGTTAAAATCCTCCTTTGAATAGGAATTGAAACTCGATGTGGCATTCAGCGGACGATAGGGCGGATCAAAATAGAAGAAATTGCAGCCATCGCCTATGTGGTCAAACGTTGCTTCAAAATCGCCTGTAATAATATCCACACGCTGTAATAGTTTGCTATCCTGCCGGATGGTTGCAGAGTCACAAATCTGAGGATTAATATATTTGCCAAACGGGACGTTAAAAAGACCTTTCTTGTTCACGCGATAAAGGCCATTGAAGCAAGTGCGGTTGAGGAAGATGAACTTCGTGCTGTTTTCTATGGGGTCAAGATTCTTCTCGTTGTAGCGGGCACGAACATCAAGAAAAAAGTTCCTGCGTTCATCTTCTGTTGCGAGTGCATTATAGGCATCCTGAATGTCCAACAAAGAGGCTATCAGTTCTTCGGGTGTGTCCCTGACTGTCTGGTAGCACGTAGTCAAATCGGGATTGATATCGTTGATAACGGCGCGTTGAATATTAGGGTATCGCTGTAACATATAGAAAAGCATCGCTCCGCCGCCGACGAAAGGTTCTATATAGGTGACATTCCTTCTGTCGTCAAAAACATCTGGCAGGTATGCATCCAACTGTTCCAAGAGTTGCCCCTTGCCTCCTGCCCACTTAATAAACGGTTTTGCTTTTGCCATATTTCTTGATTTAGTCAGCTGGTTTTACCATGTTGGTCGTTAATAATGTTGTTACATCTGACTACTCATATAAATTTTTGAATCCTCGTACCAAGTTGTCCAATACGTGTCTCCCTCTCCTTCATCGTATAGTGCTTTGTATTCTTCTTCGTTTACATGCTTGTGAAGGCACTCTTCTGAACAATAAGTATCGCGTCCATTCACAACGTACCCTTCAATCATTGGACGACCGCACTCCTCGCAGACACGTAAACAGTCAAGCTCTTCGGACAAATGCTCCCAAAAGTCAGCGTCCATCGTTTGAGAAAGAATTCCTTCACCAAACTCTGACCATAATTCCTCATCTTGCCGGCATTCCTCAGTCAAGAAATCATAAACATCCTCATTTGTATATTCTTTTCTCATTATTACGCTGCTCTATTAGCTATTAGTTATTATCTTTTTTATGTGCAGTTTTTAATTTGCAAAAATACACATTTTTTTTGAATCGGCAAAATCTATTTTCCACTAGTTTTCACACTGCCGACAAAGACCGACCGCGACACGCGGCGGTTGCTCACTGCATTTGATTTATTCATTGGTGTTCGCAGGCACACCAGATGTTGCGGTGCTGTTTGTTCTGCCGTCTTTCGGCGGCGGAGAGGGCGGGAGGGCGGAGAGGGCGGGCTATTGCAGGAAATGGTATATGGTGTCGGAGGTGCGGCCGCGGGAGTCGACTAAAAAGGCGTAGAGGTGGAGCGGCAGCGGGAAATGGGTGCCGGGGAGCTTGACGGTGAGGGAGCCGGATGCACGAGAGACTGCCTCGACGGGAAGACAGAGGCGCGAGGCCGGTGAATAAACAAAAAGCAGGAACTCGTCGCGTGCGGAGCCGCCACTCTGCACGCCGTCGAAACCGACCGTCAGCAGGCCGCTGCCGTCGAGGACGGCCTGCGTAATCTCCGCCTTGGCCACATGGCCTTGGCTGACCACGACGGAGGCGTAGTCGATACCGGCGGCGCAGACGTTCTTGTTGAGGTGCTTGAAAACGCTGAATGTGTTGAGTTGCCGATGGCGTGCCTCGTCGGCAAGGCCGATGCGGTGGGCATCGGCAAGGTCGGACGAGAGGCGCGAGATTTCTGCAAAGGCGTTGCGATGCGCCTGTTGCAGCGCCGTCTTGGGGTTGCGCACCTTGGTGGGTACCACGCGTACGTATTGCCGTCCGCGTACAGTGTAGAAAATGATGTTGCCGAGCTTTCCGCTCTGGAGGGGTCCTGTGTTTCGTGCCATAATCTGTTGTATTTGGTTTGTTTGTGTTTGTGTTTTGTCCGCAATCTGTCCGTGTTGCATTCGGCGCATCGCTGTAGCAATTCCGTATCTTCTGCATACCATCTCTATGCTTTTATAGAGTTGGTATAGAGTTGGTATAGAGTTGATATAGGATTGAGTGCTGGTTATGTGGGAGTTACCTGCTACTTATCCATACGCTTTCCGCCGGTTGGCTGCACTGGGCGCGCGATACCGGTGCGTGTTTACAATGAGATAACTACGAAGCGGTTGTTTTATTGTGTGTAATGACAAAAAAAGTCGGTGATGCTCCATAAGTCCCCGGAGGGGACGACAGCGAATAGCCGGGGGCGTAAGCCCACGGAAATAATTCAGCAATAAAAACAGAGCCCTGAAAGGGCGACACATTGCCAATCAATTCAGTGTCGCCCTTTCTGGGCTCTGGGTTTGTATCCTGTTCGATCCCGTAGGCTTACGCCCACGGCTAAAGGATATCGCCCGTATCGGGCTTTTTGACTTTTGGGAAAGCCCTCGACCAACTCGTAGTCCTCAACTGCTTAGTCCTGGATGGCTTTGATGCCGGGGAGGACTTTGCCTTCGAGGTATTCGAGCATGGCGCCGCCACCGGTGGAGACGTAGCTCATCTGGTCGGCGAGGTGCATCTGCTTGACGGCAGCAACCGAGTCGCCACCGCCCACGGCGGCAAAGCAACCCTGCTTGCAGGCGTCGGCGACGCTCTGAGCGATGTGGTTGGTGCCTTTGGCGAAGGTCTCGAGCTCGAAGACGCCGGCAGGACCGTTCCAGAGGATGGTCTTGCTCTGCATGATGATGTCGCGGATGGCCTTGCAGCTCTCGGGGCCGCAGTCCATGCTCTCCCAGCCGTCGGGAACCTCGCCGGAAGGGACAATCTGCGTGTTGGCGTCGTTGCCGAACTTGTCGCCGATAACGCTGTCGACGGGCAGGTAGTACTTCACGCCCTTCTCGTCCATGCGGCGCATCAGTTCCTTGGCCAGGTCGAGCTTGTCGTCCTCGCATATCGAGTTGCCGATCTTGCCGCCGAGGGCCTTGGTGAAGGTGTAGCGCATGCCGCCAATGATAATCATGTTGTCGACCTTGTCGAGGAGGTTCTCGAGGATGCCGATCTTGCTGCTGACCTTCGAGCCGCCGATGATGGCGGTGAAGGGACGCGGAGGATTCTGCATCAGCTTCTCGAGGTTGCGCACCTCGTTCTCCATCAGGAAGCCGAAGTACTTGTCGTTGGGGAAGAATTTGGCGATGACGGCCGTGGAGGAGTGCTCGCGGTGGGCGGCACCGAAGGCGTCGTTGATGTAGCAGTCGCCGAGGGCGGCCAGCTGGCGGGCCAGCTCCTCGTCGCCCTTGGTCTCGCCGGGGTAGAAGCGGATGTTCTCGAGCAGCATCACCTCGCCACCCTTCAGCTCTTTGGCCATCTGCTCGGGCTTGCCGCTGCCGAGGAGCTCCTGCGTGAACTTCACGGGACGGCCCACGAGGGTCTCCAGGTGCTTGGCCACCGGCTCAAGGGTCAGCTCAGGCTCGAAGCCACCCTTCTTGGGGCGGCCGAAGTGGGCCATGATGATGACGGCGGCACCATCCTTCAGCAGCTTCTCGATGGTGGGCATCGACTCGCGCATGCGGGTGTCGTCGGTGATTTCTTTCTTATCGTTCATCGGGACGTTGAAGTCCACGCGCAGCAAGACCTTCTTGCCGGCAAAGTTAATGTCTTTAATACTTTTCATGGGGATATTGGGTTTAATGGGTTTAATGGGCGTGATTGGGTTCGGCAACGGCCATGCCGATGTAGAGGGCCGTGAGCATGGTGAAGACGAAAGCCTGGATGTAGGCCACCAGGCACTCCAGCAGCGAGATGAAGACGCTGAAGAGCACGCTGACCACCGAGACGGCGCCGCCGACGGCCATGCCGAAGAGGTTGCTGAGGATGAAGATGATGACGATGAAGCCAAGGATGACGATATGACCGGCGGTCATATTGGCGAAGAGTCGGATCATCAGCACGATGGGCTTGGTGAAGACACCAACCAGCTCAACCACCGGCATCAGGGGGAATACCTTGAGCCATGCCGGCACGCCGGGGGTGTTGAAGATATCGGTCCAATAATGCTTGTTGCCGCTGATGTTGGTGATGATGAAGGTGATGACAGCAAGCGTGGCTGTGACGGCTATATTGCCCGTGATGTTGGC
>JAFVWV010000164.1 GCA_017501495.1 Bacteroidales bacterium
CCGTCTATAAACTTACCGACAGTATTGCCATTATCGACAGCATCAGCGGTGACACCACCGACTTCGAATACGTTTACGACACCGTCGTCAACATTGTCTACAATGAGTTCGGCTGCGACTCCCTCGGCCGTCTGCGCCTGACCATCAATCCCTCGCCCGAAATGACCATTGCAGGCGACTGGATGCTCGAACCCGGCCAGCAGACCACACTGAAAGCCGTCTGCGCCAACATCAACAGCGGCCTGCGCTATCAATGGTACAAGGACGGTGTGGCCGTTCCCCAGAACCAAGGCGGCACACGCGACAGCCTTGTTGTCGAGGCTCCCGGAACGATGAGCGAAAACAGCAACGTCGAAATCAGACTGACCACGACCACCAATAAAGGCTGCGTTGCCGAAAATTGGATTACCATCACCTCCAACGACATGGGCATTGAAGACATCGAGAGCATCGACGTCAACATCTATCCCAATCCCGCCGTCCGCATTGTCAACCTGAGCAGCGACGAGGTGCTGAGCGAGGTCGTCATCTACAATGCCATCGGCCAGACCGTGGTACGCCAGTCCATCGACGGCAACCAGACCCAGCTCGACCTTGGCAGCCTTGCCAACGGCAATTACACTCTCCGTATCATCGCCGCCAACGGCGAGCAAACCACCCGCAAACTTATTGTCAACAAATAATGACATACATTATTAAAAAGAGCGTTCGGCACATTGGTGCCGGACGCTTTTGTTTATGTTTTGCTGCCGCGCTGACGCTCGCCGGATGCCGACCTACGGAAGCCCCGACACGTCTCTACGGCACAGCACAGGGCACCTACTACAGCATCAGTTACTACGACCCCGAGCACCGCGACCTGCAACCGCAAGTCGATTCTCTGCTCGATGCTTTCGACCAATCGGCATCTCTCTGGGTCGACAACTCGCTGCTACGCCGCGTCAATGCCAACGAGACCGACAGTCTCGATGCCATCCTTGCAGCCCTGCTCGTCCGCTCCAACGAGATAAATGAATATACCGATGGTGCATTCGACGTTCGCATCGGCCGTTTGGTGCAAGCCTGGGGCTTCAGTTTCAAGACGCGCGAAGAGCCCGACAGCGCCACGCTGGCCACCCTGCTCGAGGCCGCCCGAGGAGCGGTCGTCGTAGACTCCGGCGGTCGGCTGAACAAAGAGCATCCCGACACCGAACTCGACTTCAACGCCATCGCCCAAGGCTACTCCGTGGACATGCTGGCGGCTATGTTCGACAGCCTCGGAGTCCACGACTACCTTATCGACGTGGGCGGCGAGGTGATAGGCCGTGGCGGCAAGCCTGACGGCAGCCCCTGGCGCGTAGGCATAGAGAAGCCCTCTTCCGACAGTGCAAGCGCCCCCGAGGTGCAGACCGCCATAGCGCTACGCGACTGTTCGGTGGTCACCTCGGGCAGCTATCGCAAATACTATGAGAAAGACGGCATGCGCTATTCGCACACCATCGATCCCGCCACGGGCCGCCCGGTGCAGCACTCGCTGCTCAGCGTCTCGGTGGTGGCCGAGAGCGCGTGGCTTGCCGACGCGATGGCCACAGCCTATATGGTCATGGGGGTCGAACGGGCCAAGGCTTTCATCGCGGCCCACCCCGGCGGACAAGGCACCGAGGCCGTCTATTTCATCTACGACGACGGCGGCATCCTGGCCGAATATGCCACTCCCGCCTTCAGAAATCTGCAAACAAGAAACTGACACACAATATGAAATCAATGACAGGCTACGCCAAGGTGCAGAGCACGCTCGGCGACAAGAAAATCAACATCGAAATCAAGACCCTCAACAGCAAGCAGCTCGATCTCATCGTGAAGCTGCCGGCGGCCTACCGCAGCCGCGAGCTCGACATACGGGCCCTGCTGGCGCGGCTGGAGCGAGGCAAAGTGGAGTTTACCATGAGCGAAGAGAACGGCAGCAGCGAGGCACTGCTCAACAAGGAACTGCTCGAAAGCCGCTACACGGCCCTGCAGGGAGTGGCCGCGCACCTTGGAGCCGACACGGGCAATCTGCTGGCCAGCCTCGCCGGCAACGCAGACATCTGGAACAGCAATGCCGACACCGACCTGAGCGAGACCGACTGGCAGACGCTGAAGGCC
This sequence comes from Bacteroidales bacterium, assembly GCA_017501495.1. Lineage (GTDB taxonomy): Bacteria > Bacteroidota > Bacteroidia > Bacteroidales > P3 > Colimorpha. The sequence goes on from JAFVWV010000164.1 coordinate 2,125, forward strand.
GGTATCGAGCGCGCCATCGACGAGACCGACCGCTTCCGCAGCGAGGAAGGCGCCGTGTTGGAACGCGATTTCCACCTCCACGTCGACCTCATCGAGCGCATGCTGGGCCAGATACCGCCGTTCGAGGCCGAACGCATGGAGACCGCCAAAGAACGCATCCGCCGCATGATGGCCGATGCAGCAATAAAAGATGTGGACCAGAACCGCTTCGAGCAGGAACTGATCTACTACCTGGAGAAACTTGACATCACCGAGGAGAAGGTGCGCCTGCAGAAGCACATCGACTACTTCCGCAAGACGATGGCCGAAGAGCCGAGTTGCGGCAAGAAGCTCGGCTTCATAGCGCAGGAGATGGGACGCGAGATCAACACCACAGGCTCGAAAGCCAACCACGTGGAAATACAGCGCCTGGTGGTGGTAATGAAAGACGAGCTGGAGAAAATCAAGGAGCAGCTCGGGAATGTGCTGTAGGTGATTCTATGATATCTTAGAATATCCTATGATATCATAGGTTGTCTTAGGAATTAATTATAAAATTAAAGAAGAGCGGGCCGCCCGGATGGGCGGCCCGCTCCATTTTATGCTTTTCTATTCAGCTTAGCGAACGATGAGTTTCTCGATCTTGCTGAAGGTGCCGTTGGTGACGCGGACAAAGTAGGCGCCACGGGCGAAGCTGTTGAGGTCGATGACCTGGCTCTGCTCGGCATTGAAGTCGCTGTTGTAGACAACGCGGCCGCTCATGTCGATGATGTTGCAGTTGACCATGCCGCTGACGCCGCTGATGTTGACCTTGACCTGCGAAGTGGCAGGGTTGGGCTGGACAGCGAGGACGCACTCGTTGGCGACGGGGTCGATGCCGATGGTCCAAGGTCTGAATTCGCCGTTGGCGCTCAGGTCGTGGCCACCCTGGACATCTTCGAACTCGACGACATAGTAGTTACGCCAAAGGGCGATCTGACCGCTGACGGAGTCGGTGTAGTTGTAAGGATTGGTCGAGACATAGACACCGTCGGGGAGGGTGACTTCGTCTTCGGCGATACCGTCGGCATCGTAGGCAACGCCATCGATGACGATTTCTTTGACATAGCCGTGGGCGCCATCGGGAACGATATAGTAGGTGGCAGCGGAACCCTCGAAGAAGGTCTCAGTCTCGTCGCAAATCACGTCCTGGTCAAAGTTAAGGATGGTGAAGGGGAGCGAGTCGGCTTCCTGCTGGGGGTCGCAGATGATGGTGATATTGTGTTCGTCGCGCGGGATACGGGGACCGACGATAGCGCGAATCATGGGGAAGGAAGTATTGACCATACCTGCATAGATGCTACCCTCAGTTTCGGAAGCGTCATAGAGGTAGACATCGGTACCATAGGCCGAGAACTGGGCTGCACGGTTTCTGTACTCTTCAGTGTTTCTGTAGCGGACATAGTTCTCTCCGTCGACGTAGCCGTCAGTGGTGGCAGCAGCGGCGAAGTAGCCGGGGGCCTGGAGCTGGTAGCCGATGTAGTAGGAGAGGTTGGGGGTCAGGTAAGGCTGGGCCGGGAAGGGAATGACGACGGCGTTGTAGTCGGCGCCGATTTCACCGGCTGCATCGACAACAGGGGTGCCGGCATCGTAGTTGGCCTCGTCGTCAACGCTGACGATGTGGTTGCGCTGGGTGGAGACACCGGTGGCAACATCGGCGAAGTTGGCAGTGCTGCCGTCACCGGTGTAGTGGAAGGTCATAACGACAGGCTGGATTTCGGTCTCGTCCATACCCTCGTAGTCTTCGGAGTTGGTGGAGGGGACAATCTCGACGCCAAGGAGAGCCCAAGGCTCGCCGGTCGTGGGGTCGACGGGAATTTCAGAACCAGTGGTGAAGCGGACGGTAACCATGTAGCCGGTCTCGCTATAGTGAGTGTTTTGTTCGCTGTCGTCCCAGTATTTGATGGTTTCGTCACTCTCGTCGTGCGAGAAAGCAAGGCTGTAGCGCGACTCATTGGCGAGCAGGCCGTTGTCGTGAGCCCAGCGGTAGCCGAAGAGGGTGTTGTCGTCGCCGGTGCGGTCGACAACCTTATAGCTGATGGTGTCCCATTCCAGAGGATCGACACCGGTGCTGGTGGCAGAGACGGTCACATAGTGGTCGCCAGCGGTCTCGACGGGGAGGTATTGGTAGTTGTTGGGAACGGTCGTGGTGCCGTAGGTGCTGCTGTAGCCCCACCAGTAGGTGTTGCTGTTTGCACCGCCAAGGTTGAACAGGTTGCGCTCGTCGACGGCGATTTGCTTCTGAACCGAGGGCTGACCGGCAGCGAGGGTGCCGCTCTCAGGGTTGTCGATAAGGGTGGTGGGATTGCTGCGCTCGGCGTCGAGAACGCTGACCACAGTGTGGATGTTGGTGCGGTCGTTGGCACCGTTGTTGCTGACGTTGGAGAACCAAGCCAGGGGGATCTTCATGCCCTGGGGCATGATGCCGTAGGCGCCGTCAGGATAGTAGGCAGTGTATTTCTTCCAACGGTCGGGGGTGTTGACGGAGATGATGCGGACATCGTCGATGGCCCAGAAATAGCCATAGCAACCACCGGCTTTGCTATTGCACGACCAGCGGACGCGCAGGCAGATGGAATCCTGCTGGGTGAGTTCGATAGGCATGGTGTAGGTGGGGTCAAGATAAGTGTACTCGTTGACTTCGACATCAACACCTCTGACGTTGATTTCCCAGCTCTTCCAAGTACCGTTGTCGAGCTTATAGTCGAGGAAGCAACGGTCGTTGTTGAACTTCATGTAGATTTGCCAAAGCGACACGTCGATGACGGCGGCATTTTCAGGAGTGGCAACGGAGGGCAGGGTGAAGTAAGCGTTGATGGCTCTGGGAGAATTGGTCTCTTCGTACATAGCCATTAACATGAAGCCATTGTCGCCGTCGACATTGCGCTGACCGCCGAAATAGTTGCGGAGGTTGTTGCGATACCACTGATAACGCTCGGGGAAAATCTCGGCAAATTCATCGGACTCGAAGTACGCGGAATCGGAGATATAGTTCCACGTGGCACCTGCGCTCTGCGAGTTGTGCACGAACATCGTCGAGTCGCCGTTGATGGTGGTGTTGCCATGGGCGTTGGTGACGGTACCGTTGTCGCCATAGACGAGGCCGCTCACGTCGGCGAAGGTGAAGGTGGCGAGGGTGTCGTTCTCACCGTCCTTGGTGAAGATGGAAGCCTTGTAGTCGACACTGACGGCTTCTTTGGCATTCATGTTCACCTTGTGGCTCTGCGGGGTGAACTTCTGGATCTGGGCAAATGCAGCGGTGGTGCACATCGCCAGACCGATAACCATTAATGCTTTTTTCATTTTGTTGAATGTTTGATGATTAATATTTTCGTTGTCGTTATCTTTCCTTATTACACTCACTGTCAGCTCGCTACGGCGACAGCAAGACCTATTTTCAGTTTTCTTTCCGATTGCAAATATAGGCATTTTTTTTCACACGGCAAGTTTTTTTAGTTTTTTTATGATTTTCGGCAACCGCTGCCGGCCGGCACTCATATAGTATTTATAAAGGCATCTCATAGGCACCGGTAGCGCATATCAACGATACATCAACGATATTTCAACGATATATCAACGATTAAAATCGTCGAAATATCGTTGAAATATCGTTGATGTATCGTTGATATGCGCTACCGGTGGGCAGGAAGACGGCTGCAGGATAACATAAATTAACATAATTTAAAAAATTGCCGGGACCGCACAATAAAGATGACGGCGAAGCGTTATAGCAGACATAATGGAAAAAAGGATAAAAAAGAGACTTAGCATAGCCGTGCTGGCCGCGATGCTGGCCGGAGCAGCGCTGACGGCGGCATGCGGCGGCACCAAAGAAGGTGCTGCGGCGGGCGCAGGGCGCTATGAGCGCGAGCCGATACGCGAGGTGAGCCAGGAGCAGCTGGACGAGGACAGCCGCCTGATAGAGGCTGTGGCTTTGGCCGAAGCCGGGCGGACCGACGAGGCGCTGGCGGCCTACAGCCGCCTGGCGGCGCAGCGGCCGCAGTGTGCAGCGGCATGGTATGAGATGGGGCGCCTGCTGATGAGGCGCAGCTGGACCGACAGCGCGGCGGCATGCCTGGCCCGCGCCACGGCCCTTCAGCCGCAGAACCGGTGGTACCTGCTGGCGCAAGCCGAGGTGCAGGGCCGCCGTGGCGACACCAAGGGGCTGATCGCCACGCGCGAGCGCATCGTCGGGCTGCAGCCGGATGTGATAGAGAATTACTACGACCTCTCGAACGCGTACGTGGCCGACAAGGACTATGCCGGTGCCGTGGAGGCACTCGACCGCGTGGAGCGGAAAATCGGCGTCAGCGAGCCTGTGTCGATGCAGAAGCAGCGCCTCTGGATGGCCGCCGGCAAGGAGGACAAGGCGGTGCGCGAGATGGAGCGCCTGGCCGACGCCATGCCGGGCGAGAAACGCCTGCAAGCCATCATGGCCGAGATGTACATGAACCAGGAAAAGTACGCCAAAGCCAAGCGATACTACGACCGCATCGCGGCCAGCGACCCCGACGACGAATACATACACATACAGCTTGCCGAATACTACAAGCGCACCGGCCGGCCCGACGAGGCCGACCGCGAGATGGCGGAGGCATTCGGCAACCCCAAGCTCGACTGCACGACGAAACTGCAGCTGCTCGGCTCGTTCTACACCAACGAGGAGTTCTACGGCACCCGCACAGCCACCACCTTCCGCCTGCTCGACATGGCCATGGAGAGCTGCGGCGACAATCCCACGTTCGCCCTGATCTACGGCGACGCGCTGATGCGCCAGAGCAAGTATGCCGAAGCGGCGCGGTGGCTCGAACAGTCGCTGCGCGGCGACTCGTCGCGCTACGAGGTGTGGGAGGCGCTGCTGATATGCCTGAGCGAGGTGCCCGAACGCGAAGCCGAGATGCTCGACTATGCAGCCCGCGCCGAGCGTATGTACCCGATGAAGACCCTGCCCCTGTTTATGCAGGCTGTGCATCTGGTGCAGGAGCAACGCTACGACGAGGCGCTGGAGAAACTGGAGAAAGCCTCGCGCTGGGGCTTCAACAAGGGCTACCTCGAGGCCGACACCTACGCCCTGCTGGGCGAATGCCACTACCGCACGGGGCACTACGACAAGGCATGGCAAGCCTTCGAGCGAAGCATAGCCCTGCGGCCCGACGACTGGGGCACACTGAACAACTACGCCTACTACCTCGGCGAGCAGAACACGCAGCTGGAGAAAGCCGAACAGATGAGCCGCCGCACCATCGAGGCCGAGCCGCAGAACGCCAACAGCCTTGACACCTACGCCTGGCTGCTGCACCTGCTGGGCCGCGACGCCGAGGCGCTGCCCTACATGCGCCGCGCCGTGGAGCTGAACCCAGGCAGCGAAACCCTGCAGCGACACCTGAAGGAGATCGAATCCAAATAGAGACAAGGCCGCACGCCGCGACCACCAACAAAGCACGCACATGAACGAGAGGAGAAAGGCCTTCACGGCCGGCAAAGCTAAAACAGCCATCGTGCTGATGGCATCGGCAGCCATGCTGACCCTGGCCGGATGCCGCAGCAGCCGCCATGCCGTCACCGAAGAACGACCCGCAGCCACCGGCACCGACACCACGGAGACCGTGGAGACCCCCAAAACCGAACGGACGGTGACCAACTTCGACGCCACATTCGAGGGCGTCAGCCTCAACGGGCAGCTGCGCATCGTGGAAGACAGCGCCCTGTGGGTCTCGATCAGCAAGCTGGTCGAGGTGGGACGCGGGCTGGCCACACAAGACTCTGTCTGGATCAGCGCACCACTGATGGACGTCTACTTTGCCGGCACCTATACCGACCTCAGCCGCAAGGCCGGACGCACACTGACCTTCGACAAGCTGCAGCAGATGGCCCTGTCCGACAACGCCGAGCAGGAACTCCGGCGGCTGGCCGCCGCGCTGGGCTTCGACGCCACGGTGCGCATCACCTCGCGCCGCAAAGTGGACCGCCTGAGCCTGCCCTACCGCAAGAAATAACAATATCGAACCGACATGAAGAAAAGAATACTGGCACTTATCGGCCTCGGGCTGGCGGCGCTGACGGCCGCAGCGCAGGACCACATGTACCGGCCCGACACCGCCGCCATGCTGGTGGACCGCTACCTGGGCATCATGAATGCCGACGCGATGCCGCGCGACAGTATGCTGACGCTCGAGACGAAGATCTACACCGTAGGCACGACCGACACCTTCACGCTGAAGCGCTGGTACGCATGGCCGCAGAAACACCGCATCGAGGTGTGGCGGCCCGACGGGTCGATGCAGACGGCCTTCAGTTCGAACGGCAACGGACGCATAAGGATGTACAAACCCGACCTGGGCTACTGGGTCGACATCACAGCCGACGCCTTCTACGACCGCCTGTCGGGATACGATTGGCGCGGACCGCTCTACGGATGGCGCGTGCAGAACGCACGGCTGGAATACCGCGGCCGCGTGGTGGCCAAAGACCACGGCGAGATGGCATCGGTGCTGGTGCAAGTGCCCGAACGCTACGACCGCGAATACATGTTCGAACCTACCGGCCTGCTGGCATTCATCCGCGAAACCGGCAACATGGACACCTCCAACTACAAGCCCTTCGAGGCGGCGCGCATAGAGATGAAGTTCATGCATGAATACCAAGCGGTGGGGCCGATGGTGCTGCCGCGGGTCGAGAGCTTCGTGCGGCGCGGCCGCGTCACGGTGCAGACCACCGAGGCCGCCATCGTCGGGCGCGACGAGATGATATTCAACGCAGACAACCCCGAAAGATAGACAGCCATGGGCATACTGGAGAACCCCGACGAATACTATATGCAGACCGCACTGCGCGAAGCCCGCGCGGCAATGGACGAAGACGAGATACCGATCGGAGCCGTCATCGTCGATTCGACAGGCAGCATCATAGCCCGTGCCCATAACCAGACCGAACGGCTGCACGACGTGACGGCCCACGCCGAGATGCTGGCCTTCACGGCCGCCAGCGAAGCCATGGGGGCCAAATACCTGCCCGACTGTACACTCTACGTCACCGTCGAGCCCTGCCCGATGTGCGCCGGGGCGGCAGGATGGACGCAGGTGGGCCGCATCGTCTACGGCGCAGGCGACCCCAAGCGCGGCTACAGCCTGCTCAAGGGACCCGTGCTGCACCCCAAGACCACGGTGACAGACGGCGTGCTCGAAGCAGAATGCACCGCCTTGATGAAAGAATTTTTCAAAAAGAAACGATAAAAAAACAAAACCCCGAACATGAAACCAACACTATTAGTACTGGCCGCCGGCATGGGCAGCCGCTACGGCGGACTGAAACAGATGGACGGCGTAGGCCCCAACGGCGAGACCATCCTCGACTACAGCGTCAACGACGCCATCCGCGCCGGCTTCGGCAAGGTGGTCTTCGTCATCCGCGGCTCGTTTGCAGAGCAGTTCAAACAGCACGTCAACGCCGACCACTACGGCAACAAAATCGAGGTCGAGTATGTCTACCAGGAGCTCGACAAGCTGCCCGAAGGCTTCAGCGTGCCCGAAGGCCGCGAGAAACCATGGGGCACCAACCACGCCATACTGATGGCCAAGGACGTCATCCACGAACCCTTTGCCATAATTAATGCCGACGACTTCTACGGCCGCGACGCCTTCCGCGTCATGGCCGACCACCTGCGCACCCTCGACGGCAAGCAGGGCGACTACTGCATGGTCGGCTACCGCCTGGAGAACACCCTCTCGGAAAACGGCACCGTCAGCCGC
>JAFVWV010000020.1 GCA_017501495.1 Bacteroidales bacterium
ACGCCCTGGTTTTCAATATATATGGTGTCGTGTATGTAGACGGTGTCGTGCAGGTAGAGGGTGTCGCAGAAGGTGGTGTCGACGTAGCGCACCACGGTGTCGTAGACGGTGGTGTGCAGGGTGTCGTAGACGTGTATGGTGTCGCGCACGACGATGTACATGGTGTCGCCGCTGATGGTGGTGTCTATCACAGGCTCGGTGGTGTCGGTGCTGCAGTCGGCCGTGACGGTGCCGAGGGCGCTCCATGCGGCGTCGGCCTCGTAGGCGGCCAGCTGCGAGCAGGGCACCGTGATGTTCACGCCGTTCTGGCCGTAGCCGAAAGTGCTCGTGGTGATGGTGATCAGACGCTCGGCCGCAATGTTGATGTCGGTCAGCTCGGCGGTGGCGTTGAGGCTGAAGAAAAGGTCCTGGCTGAAGCCTTCGACATCGGGGCCGAAGTTGATGGTGGTCAGCGAGGTGCAGCCTGCAAAGACGCCGCTGCCGTCGAATTCGTCGACGTCGGTCACGTTGACGGCGTTGAGGTTGAAGGTGCTCAGCGACGAGCATTCGTTGAAGGCCGTCTCGGCGATGTTGTATACGCCTCGGCCCACGGTGACGGTGGTCAGCTGGCTGCAGCCGTCGAAGGCGCCGAAGTAGATGTCGGTGGTCACATCGGGTATCACCACTTCGCTCACGCCGGAGCCGTAGAACGAGTAGGGCCCCACCATGGTGACGTCGTAGGTGGTGCCTTCGATGTCGACCTGCGAGGGGATGACGATGGTCTTGCCGTCGACGTCGGTCGCTTCGTCGAGGCAGGCTGCGGTGCTGCCCTGGTAGGTCCAAGTGCTGAAGGTGAGCTGTGCTCCGTTGTCGAGGGTGACGGTGGTCTGCGGCGTTTGGGCCATGGCAGTGGCGGCTGTGGCAAGAATCAGAGCGGCCATCAGTGTGAATTTGTGTTTCATCAGTTGTTAATTTGTTTGTTTTAAAATGTTTAGGTTGAACTCTTGCCTTCAAAAAGGCGGTGCAAAGGTACGTCGAAAAAACGATACGGAATGCCGCCGCAAGGCAAAATCACCACTATTGGTTATAAAAGGAGCGAATCGGTGCGTCGCGGTGTCTGTCGCCCCCGGCAGTCCCCCTGTCCGGCAGCCTACCTCTTCGCCCGTTGTACAGTACTTGTACAGTACTTGTACAGTATATGTACGCTTTATAAACGTACAAGTACTGTACAAGTAGCGTACATATAGCGTACAACGAGGCTTGAGGTGCCTTTTGCGGTGTTGGCAAGATGCTGACAAACTGTGATGTATGAAAATGGGGGTCGTTTTTTTTGATGCATTTTTTGCATGTCGGTGCACGAGACGGAAAAAAAGCGTATCTTTGCAGCATGAAAACAAGTGAAGTGATTGCATACCTCGACGAGGTGATGAAGCCTGAATATCAGGAAGATTACGATAATAGTGGGTTCCTTTTGGGCGACTCGCGGAGCGACTACCGCGGCGCATTGGTGGCGCTGGACATGACCGAGGCAGTGGCCGACGAGGCCATCGCCGGAGGGTTCAACCTCATCGTCACCCACCACCCGTTCATCTTCCGCGGAGTGCGGCGGCTGACCGACCGCGACGCCGCGGGCCGTGTGGCCATGCGGCTCATCGAACACGGCATCTGCCTCTATGCCGCCCACACCAACCTCGACAATCTGCCGTGGGGGGTCAACGGCGCCTTGGCCGCGCGGCTGGGGCTCGAGGGCTGCCGAGTGTTGAGAAAAATGCAGGGAGGACATCAGGGTGTTCAAGACGACAGCATCGGGGCCGGGCTGGTCGGCGAACTGGCTGAACCGACCGACGCTGAGCCTTTCTTGCAGAAAGTCAAGGCGGTGACCGGCATACCATTCATCCGCACCTCCCAATTCCCACTTCTCAATTCTCGCTTCTCAATTAAGAAAGTGGCTATCTGCGGCGGCTCGGGGGCCGACTTTATCGGCGACGCCCTCGCCGCCGGTGCCGACGCCTACCTGACGGCCGACTTGAAATACCACGACTTCCAGCGCACCGACGGTCGCATGCTCCTGGCCGACATCGGGCACTACGAGAGCGAACAGTTTGCAAAAGATGTAATTTTTTCTGTCATATCAGAAAAATTTAGTAACTTTGCATGTCGAATTTCTGACGTGCAGCAAGGCATCGTCAGCTATATTTGATTGAAAAACTGAAATATATATATAAATAATGGCAAAGAAAGTCAGTACCAAAAAAGCCGAAACCGAGCAGGCTGAGGCCCCTGTGATCATCCGCAACGAGGTCGACCAGGCTGTCGAGCGCCGTCTGGTGGCCCTCTACACCCTCCAGACCGTCGACAGCGAGATCGACAAAATCAAAATCATCCGCGGCGAGCTGCCGCAGGCTGTACAGGACCTTGAAGACGAGATCGCCGGACTGAACACCCGTATCGAGAACTTCAGCGCCGACATCAAAGCGACAGAGGCCGCCAACAAAGCCCGCCTGACCGAAATCGAGGAACACAACGAGCAAATCAAGAAGTACCAGAAGCAGCAGGACAACGTGCGCAACAACCGCGAGTTCGAGTCGCTCAACAAGGAGATTGAATTCCAGAGCCTCGAAATCCAGCTCTGCGAGCGCAAGAACAAAGAGGGCAAGGCCAAGATCAGCGACCTCAAGCAGCACATCGAGGCCGCCAAGGTGCTGCTGGGCAACCGCCAGAAAGACCTCGACGCCAAGCGCGAAGAGCTGAGCTCCATCATCGAGGAGACCGAGAAGGACGAGCAGCGCCTGCTGGCCAAGAGCAAAGAGCAGGAACAGTACATCGACGAACGCTACCTCGTGGGCTACAAGCGCATCCGCAACGCCGCCCGCAACGGTCTGGCTGTGGTGCAGATCGACCGCGACGCCTGCGGCGGATGCTTCAGCGCCATACCCCCGCAGCGCCAGATGGAAATCAAGATGCACAAGAAAGTCATCGTCTGCGAAAACTGCGGCCGCATCATCGTCGACGACGACATCGCCGCCAAAGCCAAGGCACAACTGGAGAAATGATTTTTCATGGAATTTAAGGAGTTCAGGGAGTTCAAGGAGTTCAAGACAATGGCTGCGACCACGTCGACGGTGCTTTTGTCATGAACTCCTTGAACTCCCTGAACTCCTTGAACTCCGCTAAATACAGACATTATGACTTACACATTCAACCCTGAAGAGAAACTGACCCTGGCCAAGATCCAGGAAATCATAGACAAAAAGATGACCCTCGCCCTCGGCGACGAGGCCAAACGCCGCATCGAGAAATGCCGCGCCTACCTCAACCACAAGATGGAAAGCCAGAAGGAACCCATCTACGGTGTGACCACCGGTTTCGGCAGCCTCTGCAATATCTCGATCAGCAAAGAGCAGCTCTCGCAGCTGCAGAAGAACCTGGTGATGAGCCATGCCTGCGGCGTGGGCGACGAGGTGCCTGCCGAGGTGGTGCGCCTGATGCTGCTGCTCAAGGCCCAGAACTTCACCTTCGGCTACAGCGGAGCACAGCTGCAGACCGTGCAGCGCCTCATCGACTGCTACAACGACGACATCCTGCCGGTGGTATATCAGCAGGGTTCGCTCGGCGCCAGCGGCGACCTCTGCCCGCTGGCCAACCTGATGCTGCCTGCCATCCTCGGCATGGGCGACGTCTACTGGCACGGCCGCCGCTGCGACGTGCAGGAGGTCTACAAAGCCAAGGGTTGGCAGCCCATCGAGCTGCAGAGCAAAGAGGGACTGGCCCTGCTCAACGGCACCCAGTTTATGAGCAGCTACGCCGTCTGGAGCCTCCTCAAAGCCCAGCGCCTCAGCCGCCAGGCTGATATGATCCTCAGCCTCAGCCTCGACGCCTTCGACGGCCGCATAGAGCCCTTCTACGAGAGCCTCCACATGGTGCGTCCGCACCAGGGCCAGCTCGAGACCGCCGCAGCCGTGCGCTGCTGGCTCGAAGGCAGCGACATAATCAAGCGCCACAAGGAGCACGTGCAGGATCCCTACAGCTTCCGCTGCGCACCGCAGGTGCACGGCGCCGCCAAAGACACCATCCGCTACGTGGCCTCGGTCGTAGAGACAGAAATCAACTCCACCACCGACAACCCCATCGTGCTGCCCGACGAGGACATGGTCATCAGCGGCGGCCACTTCCACGGCGAGCCCCTCGCCATGGTGCTCGACTTCCTGGCCATCGCCGTGGCCGAACTCGGTGCCATCAGCGAGCGTCGCACCTACCAGCTCATCGACGCCAAGCGCGGACTGCCCAGCTTCCTCGTTGCCAAGCCCGGCCTCAACAGCGGCTTCATGATTCCGCAGTATGCCGCCGCCGCTATCGTCAGCCAGAGCAAGCAGCTCTGCACCCCATGCTCGGTAGACAGCATACCCAGCAGTCAGAACCAGGAAGACCTCGTCAGCATGGGCGGCAACGCCGCCACGAAGACCTACCGCGTCTGCGAGAACACCGAGCGCGTGCTCGCCATCGAACTCTTCAACGCCGCACAGGCACTCGACTTCCGCCATCAGGAAGGCCTCAAGAGCAGCCCGAAGATTGAGCAGATGATGGCCGAGTACCGCAAGAAGGTCAACTTCGTCGACATCGACCAGATCATGTACAAGCACATCCATAGCAGCGTCGATTTCCTGCAGGGGATGGCTATGTGATATTCGGCTTGTTGAAGCAAGAAACGGAAAGGGGCCGCACCAAAGATGCGACCCCTTTCTCTTATCTCAGGCTGCGGAGCAAAGCTTTCTGTCTGTCGCCAACGCGGAAACTCTCGATGGCTTTCTGTATTGCCTTGCGGCGCACCCATTCGCCCATGCGGCCGGGGTGCATGTATGGCTCGGCGGCATCCCACTGCTTGGCCAGCGCCGTGGCAAAATACCAGGCCTGCATCATTTTGACGTAATACTCTTCACGGTCGATGCCGGCCACGCGGTCGAGGTCGCCGGGGCAGAAGGCAGCGTCGAGAAAGTGTCGCATCAGTATGCCGATGCCGAAGCGGCAGGTGTATTCGTGTCCGGAGGCCATCCAAACGATGGCTTTGTCATGCAGGCGTCCGGCATAAGCCGCCTTGCCGAAGACTGACGGCGAGAGGCTGTCGCAGGTGGCCCAGTTGTCGACATAGGGCAAGAGGCGTTCCACTTCGGCTTCGGCGCGCCAGTAGTCTTTGATAAGATTGACGAGTGCGGCATGCAGGCCGTTCTCTTCGAGGTAGCAGTGGGGCAGGGCAGAAGTGAATGCGGCGGCCTCGGCGGTGCCGCGCAGCTCGCGGGCCAGATGTGCAATCTGGGGCGCACGGACACCGATTATGCGCTTCGGCTCTATGGTGGGGATGAGTTTGGCCGTGAAGTCGGCATATTTCGCATCGCGCATGGAGAGCAACCGCTCCAAGATGTCTATGTCGCTGTGTGTCTGCGGTATGTCGGTTGTCTGAGAAGTGGCTTTCATGGTGCAAAGATACAAAAAGTTTGCATAATCGGTTTTTTATGTGTATCTTTGCAGTCGGAAAGATTAAACACCTATTGCTATGAAAAACACCAGTATTATCGATGGGCGCCGTGTGGCGTCAGACCGCATCGCCGAACTGGGCGAGGGCGAAGTCTTCGTTTTCGGAAGCAATATTCAAGGCATGCATGGCGGCGGCGCCGCGTGGTATGCCAATCAGCGCTTCGGTGCCGAATGGGGCATCGGTGAAGGTTTGACAGGGCGTTGCTATGCCTTGCCTACCATGGAAGGCCCGGCGTCGTTGAAACATGCCGTGGAGCATTTTATCGCCTGTGCCAAGCAGCATAAAGAGCTGACGTTCCTTGTCACAGCCGTTGGCTGCGGCATTGCGGGCTATACCCCCGTCGAGGTGGCACCGCTCTTTGAGGATGCCGCGCGATTGGACAATGTCTACTTGCCGCAGGTGTTTTGGAACGAACTATCGCGCTGACGGATGGCGGTATTGACGCTCCTTCGGCGTAGGTTTTCCACCGACCTCGATTGCTTGTTGCGGGCAGGCGTGAAGACATCCGACGCACGCTGTGCATGAGTTACCGACGACGGCTTTTTTGTCGTCGCCGAGTACGATATTGCCAATGGGACAGACCTTGGTGCAAATGCCGCAGCCGATGCACAGTCTTGGGTTGACCGATGGCCTGAAACTGCCTAACAGTTTGCGCTCCAGCGCAGGAATGCCTGCAATCCAGCCTGCCAGCCCCGGGGCTCCGAAATGGCTGCCGTGTCGGCGCTTCTTTATGTCGTCGACGATGCGCTCCATGCGTGGTGCAAATCGCTCCAGTTTCCATAGTTGGTCGTTCGGGTTGCGACCGAAAACGATGGCACTGTTGTCGGGCATGCGTATCTTGTGGCAGTAGGCCACGCGGACACCTTTTTGGCGGAGTATCCTACGCACTGTCCAGATGGAGTTGCCGGTCTGGGCACCGCAGGTGACCACGATGAAGACGTAGGCATCCGGACTGATGTGCAGTCGCGGAATAAGGTCTCGTACTGCCGGCGGAGTGTTGAAGTCGTAGCAGGGATAAACCAACCCGATGCAGTCCTCTTTGCTTAGGTCGTGGTCGGCGGCATGAGCCATCGGCATGACGGTGTCGCCGGTGGCATCGGCTATCTTGCGGCTGACGGCCAGACTATTGCCTGTGCCGGAGAAGTAAAGTATCATGTTTGCGGCTCTGTATTATTATTGATGGATTTCAGGATTTTGGTGCGGGTGTTGCGCATTCCGGGACTGATGGTGTGGGGCTCGATGAGTGTCAGTGTCGTATGCAGTTCGGCGCGCAGTTCAGTGTAGTGTCGGCATTGGGCCCATGCCAGCTTGGCACAGAGGGCGCGCACGCCATAAGGCTCGGCGGGATCGACGAGGTGCAGCAGGCAGAAGTCGAGCAGGTCGGTACGGAGATGCTCCTTGTCCCAAGGCAGACGCTCCATCAGTGTCAGCAGCAAGCGCCGCAACGATGAGTCGGATGTGCAGAGAACGGCTTTGGTCAAACTCTCACGGTGGCTTTCTATTAGTGTGTTGCAGTCTTTTGGAAGGTGTGTCAGTACCCAGGCAGAGTTGCGTGAGCAGCGCCCATCGTCGGCAGTGGCGGTTGCGAAAAGACTTTCACAAAAAGCAGAGTCATTTTGCGCTTTGGCGGCAAGCGCTTTCACTGCGTCGATGCCGAAATGCTGATTGAGGTCGGTATGGCACATGGTATTGTCAACGTTCGCGGCGGTCGATGACTTCTTTTAGCTTGTAGCGTTCGCCTGTGGCGGCGGGGATGGCGTCGATGAAAGGCTGACCGTAGCCGGGTGTGTCGTAGCCCCAGCGTTGGAAGGTGCCGTCTGCGTTTTCGCGCTTTACCACCTGGTCGTTGTACTTCACGATGAGGTACTTGGCCAGTCGGTCCCACCGCTTCATCATGCGGTCGGCGTAGCTGAGGGACTTGCGGGTGAGGTAGTCGCGACGCTCCTGGCTGGTGAGGCGGGCGACGGCGGCGCGCACGCTGTCTTGGTCGGCAATGTAGTAGTCCTCCAGCTCGCGCTGGGCTCGGCGCAGGTCGCCAATCATGAGACTGTAGCGCGGATAGATCATGTTGGCCACCCAGTTGTTCATCCAGAAGGCGGACTCGAAGCTGAACTCGTTGCGTTGGTTGTTCTCCGGACGGAAGCAGTCGGGCACCTGCGTCAGACTGCAGTAGAGGGGCACGTAGGCCACCATGTCGGCGTCGTCGCAGTTGAACCACGTGATGCCGCCGGCGCCGTCCATGAAGTAGGGGTGCATCTGGCACACCATGGTGAAGCCGCTCTGCTGGGTAGAGATGGGGCGCTCGCGGAAGAGGTCGACGCTGTCGGATGTGCGGAAGTGCATCGGCAGTGGCCGGATGGGCATCTGCCACGGACCGGCGCTCATGTCGGAGGTCATGTCGAGCGGGGTGCCCTCGAAGTGGTCGCGCATGTCGGCCATCACATCGCGGAGGGTCAACGGCTTGTCGGGCTTCACCCACAGGGGCAGGGAGTCGCAGCGGTCGAATTCGCCGTTGATGTACGGCAGGTACTGGTCCATATCCGTGCGGTGGTGGCGGAAGAAGCTCCACACGCGGGCGTCGGCGTAGCGCACGTTCTCGAAGTCGATGGGACAGTAGGCGTCGCGGAAAGAGAACTCCTCGTCCTTGCCGTTGAAGAAGCCTTTCTCGCGGGCAAAAGAGATGACGTCGGCGGCATAGACGCACTCCACCTCGGGCCGATTGATATGCTTGAGACTGAGGCTGCTGAGGCTACGGTAGGAGCGTTTCTTTTCCAGCGGGAACCGGCGTATGCGGCTGAGGTTGGCGTGGGCGCTGATGCAGTCGTCAGGTATGCGCAGGGCCACCCACACAGCGCCTTTGCGACCGGGTCCTTTGCCAATCATCTCCATGATCCATGCTTCGTTGGGGTCGCAGATGGTGATGCTCTCGCCGGTGGAGTTGTATCCGTATTCTTCCACCAGCGAAGCCATCACGGCGATAGCCTCACGGGCCGAAGAGGAACGCTGGAGGGCCAGCCGCATGAGGCTGAAGTAATCGAGCAGACCGTCGTGGTTCTGCAACTCCAGGCGGCCGTCGAAGGTGCTCTCCACGATGGTCACCTGCCGTTCGTTCATGAAGCCCACTACATTGTAGGTGTAGTCCACCTGGTCGACGTATTGTCCTTCGTGGACTGGGCCCCACCCGTGGATGGCAATTTGCTCCTCGGGGGCGTGTTGCCGCGCGGGCGAGAAGAAGAGGGAACCGGCGAAGCCGAAGCCGTCGCAGTTGTACGTACAGATGACGCTACCGTCGGCCGAAGCTTTCTTGCCGACAATGAGGTTGGTGCAGGCCTCGGCCTGCAAGCCGAAGGCCACAAGGATCAGGAGTATCAGGGCTGACTTTTTCATTCTATAAATTAATAAAAGGCTCATAGCAGTGGGCTCCGCAGAGGGTGAGCTCATGCTCTATGCATTCCGCGTATATCGACTTGCGGACTTTGCGTGCGCGGTCGGGGTCGGCATCGTAGCGGGCGCAGAAGTCGGGGTGCGCCAGCTGAAGGTCCTGGGCGTGAAGCAGGTCGCCTACAATCTGGCAGGTGCCTACCAGGTAGATGGTGTGGCCGGGGGTGTGACCCGGCAGCACTTCGGCATAGACCAGGTCGTCGAGTATCATCTTCATTCCCATTTTCATCGTTATACTTTTATTTACTGAGTTTTATGACTCTTACGTGTATATTGCTGTTTCACTATCTCATACGAATTCTTCACCAGCTCCCGCATCAACCCGTCCTCGGCCGCCTCGGGCAGGATGCCTATCCAATGACTGGGGCTCATATTGTAGGGCTTGCAGACGGCGGAGCTTCGTTCCCTGAGGTCCTCGATGCGGTCGGGCTGGCACTTCACCGTCACCACTTCGTAGCGGTCTATGTCGAAGTAGCAGAACATGTGGCCGCAGACATAGAAGGCCAGCACCCCTTGGGCCGCCTTGAAGGCCTGGAAGGGCATCTTCTCCTCCACGTCGGCACCCAGCGCCAGACAGTAATTGCGTAGTTCCTCGACGTTCATTATGCCAATTGTTTCAAGCACCAGGAGAAAGCGCGGGCCATACGGGCGGCGGGGTCGGCAAAGTGGCCGCCTTCCTCCCATACCAGGGTCGTATTGCGCTCGCCCAGTTGCTGCTGCAGCCGCAGATGTTCATCGCGGATACGGTCGCCCACACGGGCGAAAGTCTTGTTGCGGCTGCGCTCCTCGCGGTCGCCCAGGCTGAGGTAGACATGTTTGGCCAGCATGGGATGCGTGGCGGCATACTGCGGCCAGTCGCCCGCCCACAGCGACGGCGACCCTGCGGCTACGGCCTCGAAGCGGTCCGTTTGGCAGGCCGCCCAAAGGGCGAAGAGGCCACCGAGAGAATAGCCGCCGAGGACTACTGGGATTTTGAATTGAGAATCAAGCAAAGAAAATCCCTTGTTTTCTATCAACGCTGGCAATAAGATGTCTGTGAGGTAGTTCAATGTCCCCATTGCTCCGGAGCCCACCTCGGGCCGTTGGCTTACAGCAGGTTCAGCCCACGGCATTAACTCCAGCTCCCAGTCGGCTATGGGTACGGTCGCCAGAAGGGGTTGGTGGTCGTTGGTTTTGAGGCTAAAATCGGCAAATATCATTTCCGCCTCACGCTCCATGTCTTCTTCTTGGTGTTCGCTCACAAGCTGTACAAGGAGAGGCCGCGCTACAGAATGAGAAGGTCGGAGGTCGAGACAGAATACTCTGCACCTTCGGCCTCCGACTTCTATCCATCGACTTTCGACAGTCATTTCTTCTTGATCAGCGAGATGATCCAGAGGAGCAGGATGGCGCCAATAACGGCGGTGACAATCTGTCCGACAATGGAGCCGCCCCAGAGGATGCCGAGCCAGCCCAGAACGTTGCCGCCGATGAATCCACCGACGATACCGACCAAAAGATTGACCCAGAAGCCGAAGCCGGCCCCTTTAAAGATTTTGCCGGCCAGAAATCCAGCCAATGCGCCTATAAGGATCGTAACAATGATACCCATAATTATTAATTGTAATTTGTTATTGTGTTATTCGTCTTTGTATCCTGCTGCAATGCGGGCGCGTTTGCGCTCGATTTCGTCGAGGATGATTTTTCGGATACGGAGATTGGTGGGGGTGATTTCGAGGTATTCGTCCTCGCGGATGTACTCCATGGCCTCTTCCAGACTCATCTTGATGGCGGGGCTGGTGGTGCTCTTGTCGTCGGCGCTCTTGCTGCGCATGTTGGTGAGGTTCTTGGCCGTCACTACGTTGATAACGATGTCGTTGCCTGGACGCAGACTTTCGCCGATCACTTCGCCGGCATACACCTTGTCGCCCGGCTCGATGAAGAAGGGGCCGCGGTCCTGCAGCTTGCTGATACTGTAGGCCGTAGCCTCGCCGGTCTCTTTTGCGATGAGGGCGCCGTACTTGTGGTCGTCCATGTCGCCCTTCCAAGGCTGGAATTCCAGGAAGCGGTGGGCGATGATGGCTTCGCCGTTGGTGGCCGTCAACAATGTGTTTCTCAAGCCGATGATGCCGCGCGAAGGAATGGTGAAGTCGAGCTGCACACGGTCGCCCTTGGTGTCGATGGTGCCAACTTCGCCTTTGCGGCGGGTGACGACATCGATGACCTTAGAGCTGAACTCTTCGGGCACAAGGACTGTCAGCTGCTCTATGGGTTCGCATTTTTCGCCGTCGATTTCGCGGATAATCACCTTTGGCTGACCAACTTGCAGCTCATAGCCCTCGCGGCGCATGGTCTCGATGAGCACTGAGAGGTGCATGATGCCGCGGCCGTAGACCAGCAGCTGGTCGGGCGAACCCGTCTCCTCGATGCGCATGGCCAGGTTCTTTTCCAGCTCGGCGTAGAGGCGGTCGCGCAGGTGGCGGCTGGTGACGTACTTGCCCTCCTTGCCGAAGAAGGGTGAGTTATTGATAGTGAAGAGCATGCTCATCGTCGGCTCGTCGACTTTGATAGGCGGCAGCGCCTCAGGATTGTCGATGTCGCAGATGGTGTCGCCGATTTCGAAGGCCACGTTCTTGTCGAGGTCGAGGAGTACGGCACATATCTCTCCGGCCTCCACGGGGGTCTTGATACGCTCTTTGCCCAGACCTTCAAATACATACAGTTCTTTGACTTTGGTCTTCACTTGGGTGCCGTCGCGCTTGGCCAGGGTGATGTTCTGCCCCGCCTGCAGCGTGCCGCGGTGCAGGCGGCCCACGGCGATGCGGCCCAGATACGAGCTGTAGTCCAGACTCGAAATCATCATCTGCGTCGTGCCTTCGTCCACCCTGGGGGCGGGGATGTGCTCGATAATCAGATCCATAAGGTAACTGATGTCTTCAGTGGGGGTGTTCCAGTCCTCGCTCATCCAGCCGTTCTTTGCCGAGCCGTAGGCCGTCGGGAACTCCAGCTGGTCGTTGTTGGCGCCGAGGTTGAACATCAGGTCGAACATCGCCTCCTGTGTGGCCTCGGGGTCGCAGTTTGGTTTGTCCACCTTGTTGACGACGACTATGGGCTTCAATCCCAGTTCGATGGCCTTCTGCAGCACAAAGCGTGTCTGCGGCATTGGACCTTCGAAGGCATCCACCACCAGCAGCACGCCGTCGGCCATATTGAGCACACGCTCCACCTCGCCGCCGAAATCGCTATGGCCAGGGGTATCGATGATGTTGATTTTGTAGCCTTTGTAGCGTACGGAGACATTCTTGGAGAGGATGGTGATGCCGCGTTCGCGTTCGAGGTCGTTGTTGTCGAGAATGAGCTCGCCGGTCTCTTGGTTGTCGCGGAAGAGTTTGGCCTGATGAAGCATACGGTCGACGAGGGTGGTCTTGCCGTGGTCGACGTGGGCTATAATTGCAATATTACGAATATTTTGCATAAAAATATAAGGTATTAATCAATCTGCAAAGATACAAAAAAATCAATAAATTATAGAATAAAATATATTTATAGCCTGTTTTATTTTTTTCGTATGGCATCAGAATGGTATGTTTTTCATCTTTCATCAGGCGCGATGGAGCTCCATCGATTGCGTCGGAAATGCAAAAATCCGTTCGTCCATGTCCAGAGTGAAACACATCAATTAGATTTCAAATCGGGAAATGTGACAGGGTAGGGAAGTGGCGTCTGCCGGAAATGAAAAAGACGAAATTTGACCTCTGAGCGATTTTCGGCGGCATCTGTGTGTCCGATATAAGGACGGGTGGAGAACGTCGTTTAAAACGGAAATCGCACTTGTTACTTTTGTAAACAATACACCCAACGGCAATGCCGATACAAATGTAATATTATTCAATTTTACAAATGTAATTACAGTTTACAAGAATACAACTGTAAATTAAGTTAAAATGATTAACAAAAGTAACATCTTGCGTATTAATATACCTATAATCAGTAATATATTAATATTCAGTTTAAGTAATACTCGCATAATGATGCCCGATGAAACCAATGCTTTGCATATATGGTATATTGTTATATCTTTTCTTTCATAATCAATGATTTGGTATATTGTTCTTAAAGTAATGATTTGTGTCTGGTTTTTAATTACAATCGTAACAATGTGAAATTGATTTTGCCATGTCCGAAAAAGTGTGTAATTTTGTAACCGCAAATATTCAGAATTACAAATGTAAGATTATGATAAACAGGATAAATCTGATTTTACGGGCCAAAAATATCACCGCCCGGCAGTTTGCCGAGGAGATCGGCATACAGCCCTCGGGAATGTCGCATATTCTGGGAGGCCGCAACAACCCGAGTCTCGATTTCGTTACGAAGGTCATACGCCGCTATCCGGAGATCGATGCCAACTGGCTGCTCATGGGTCGTGGCGAGATGTATGCCAGCGGACATGTTGCGCAGGCGGAAACAAAAACTGACACAAAGGCTTCCGCTACTGATGACCTGCAGTTGGCTGTCGGGGCTCAGGCGGCCGAAGCGGCGAAGGCCGAGCCAACACTGTTCAGTCCGTTGTCCGACGAACAGGATGTCATGTCTAAGGCCGAAGAAGCGGTTTACAGTCCGACGTATGTCGCTGTGCCGCCTGCAGAGGTGCAGCATCAGCCTGACACAGAACTGCCTGCCGAAGATGAGCCGTCGGCAGAACCGATATCAAGGCCCGATGCAGAAGACCGCCGTCCGGATGTCCGTCCGGCTGGCCTCCGCAAGGTAGAGCGCATGCTGCTTATATATAGCGACCACACATTCGAAGAATACACCTCCAGAAGTTGAAAAAGCGCGTTTCTTTATGTTAAATTAACTTATCCGGATGCTACTTTTGCCCTATCCGGGAGCGCATATCAACGATACATCAACGATATTTCAACGATATTTCGACGATTTTGATCGTTGATATATCGTTGAAATATCGTTGATGTATCGTTGATATGCGCTCCCGGTACCCTTCAGGATGGCCCGAGACGGGGGTTAGAGAAAAAATATATTCGCAATTGAGAAAGTTTTTGTAACTTTGCAGCACTAAACTAATGAAGCAACAAAAGACAACGCCTTATGAAACGCATTGCAATTTTGATGGTTACAGCTCTGATGAGCTTGGCGGCGGCGGCAGCGCCTATCCGCTACTTCACCAAAAGTCAGGCAACACGCACTGTCAGGTACCTCAACGAACAGCGGGAACTGATGATTTATTGCGGCTACGACTACGAGATTGAGACTTATGTGCTGCTGAACGAGGTATGGGCCGAGAGGGTCAACTCGTCGTACTATGAGCTGTGGGTCTTCGGCTATGATGCATACACGGGCGAGGAGGTTTACATGCCGCTCGACCTGCAGTGTGTGTGGCTCTACAGCGCCGGGCGCATGTACAGCGCGGCGCACTATCTGCGCTTCTATACGACGGCCAGGGTTCCGGACATTGCATGGTATGTGCCGGCATACCATCCATATACGCGCATTACGCACCGCCACGGCTATGTGCGCACCTACCACTACGATGTGCACTGCTATGGCTGGATGCCTCCCGCACCGCCGCACGGCGGCTGGGGTCCGGGTGTGCCGCCTCCGATGCATCCCTACTACATGCGAGCGCCGCATGCGCCGGCTCCTCGTCCGGTTGCCGCATGGACTCCCGGTGTCGACCGTCCACATGTGACGGTCCCGGATGCAGCCGGCCGCACCGACGCTCCGCGCAGCGGTGCCACCACGGTCACAACACGTCCGTCGGCACAGCCCAGCGGCACCGCCCGCACAGGATCCACGACAAGCCGCAGCACGGGCACCGCCACCGGCACGACGAGCCGCAGCACGGGCACCGCCACTGGCACGACGAGCCGCAGCACGGGCACGGCCACGGGCACGACGAGCCGCAGCAC
>JAFVWV010000165.1 GCA_017501495.1 Bacteroidales bacterium
AGTGTTCACCTCTTCCCATTCCGAACAGAGAAGTTAAGCCTCACATCGCCGATGATACTGCACTTGTTTGTGGAAAAGTAGGTCGCCGCCAATCTTTTTAAAGGAGTTCCATTTCGGGACTCCTTTTTTTATATCTGTCGAAGAATATAATAAGCAAGTTCTTTCTTCGTTATTGATATTATATGAAAGAACTTATACTGATAGAGGGCCTTTCGAAGGATGAACTTTTCACGGCTATACAGGCGGTGGTTAAGGATTTGTTGTTTTTCGAAAATGAAACCGTTACATCTCTGAAGGTGATGGAAGGCGACCGCGCCAACCAGTATGTTATCCGGCCCAACCGTCTCTGTGGCGGTTGGGATTTCCATATGCTCTGCGATTCTTTCAAGTCGGAGCTCTCATCACATAAGGGTGTCGTTGCCAAGGCGTGGTTTCAGCTGCCTGATGATGAGTCTATGTCAATACTCCCTCGTGGCAAGTATTTTTATGATTTGAGCGACTCGTCGACCGATGAGATTTTTGCTGTTGCCCCATCGGGCACTCGCTATGGTTTTGTAGAAATCGATGATGAGGGGGGTGCTGAACTTATGGAGATTGAGCCTCAGGGAAGGTCCACATACGAGCCTCGTCCTATGTTGCAGTTGCGTCCTATGGCAGATGGTTTTTTTGAGGTGGAGAAACTTACTTTTTGGCAGAGAATAAAGAAACGCTATGCTGGTTTAATGGGCAGTCATTCTTCCTTAGGGGTGGGTTTATGGAGTATTCTTTTTATTGTTGTCTTCTTTGCATTTTTGTGTGTTGCCATCATTGGCTGGTGGGATTTCAGCGAGACTGTTTTGCCGTTTACGCTGCCCATGTGGGTTGTCTTGCTTGTCTTGGGAGTGGTTGGCGCTGTCGTTGGTCTTGCACTACTGAAGAAGTATTTCGATGGCTGGTGGGGTCCCGTTTTTTTTGGTATTATGTCCGCAGCGATTGGCTTGGGACTATTGATGACAGCCGTTTTCTCTGTCAATGTATGGCTGGGGAGTGATGAACAAGAGGTTGGACGAGGTGTTGTGCGAGAGCATTACCTTGCAGGCCGCCGAAAGGACGTTAACCAGTATTCAGTATGGGTTGAAGAGCCAGTGAAGGGGTATATCTACATTGCTACGGGCGACGACGGCTCGTTCGGGTCTGGCGATACAGTCGCCGTACCCATGACCAAGGGGCTGTTCGGGATGTACCATGCCGAAACATTAAAGCCTCTCGATTAGCAATATTTGTTTGTATAAAATACTTTGCGTGCCAGTATTCCTGTGCTTTTTTTCGAGAAACTTACTGGTTGCCTGTTGCTTTTTCCCCTGTGAGCGATTTTCGTTTTTGAATGCACCTAATACTGATTAGGCGGCGACAGAAAACAGCCATTCGCCATTCTGTCGTCCCTACGGAGTTTGTTTGGATAGGCAAAAAACTCTAACGTAGGGCGATGCCACCACCTAAGCTCTTTGCCTCCTGAGGGGATACTTATAGGACATCCTGTTCCTTCAAATTGTGGTGGGCTTTATATCCAGAAGCCGTCGTTGCCTTGTTGCCAGTCGTTGTGCTCGATGAAAGTCTCGGTTTCGCGATACTGGTAGTCTCCGTTATTGGTCTGCTCGATGAACATGAGCTCTATCTGTTCATTGAGAGGGTTTGCCATTTGGTCAATGATGGAGTCCGATACCGCGAAACCACGCTCGGTGCGGAATGCGACGGCTGTCAGTGTCGGCGACGTGTAGGGCTTCTTCATCGGTCAGGCTTTACGGATGGCGATGGAAGTGGGGTGTCCGTCGATGATCTCTATCGGCTGGCCGTTCTGTACTTCGGCGACGAGAGTCAGCGATGTGCACAGTGTTTCGGCGCAGATATAGTCGCGGTGCGCGTTGACGGCGTTGTCCCATTCGCCGCTCTGCAACTCGACAACGATGCGGTCGGTGACGTCGAAGCCCTCCTTGCGGATGTTTTGTATGCGGTTGACCAGCTCGCGGGCTATGCCTTCGTCAATCAGCTCTTGGGTCAGCGTGATGTCGAGTGCCACGGTGAGCGAGCCGTCGTTGGCGACGACCCAGCCGGGAATGTCCTGAGTGGCGATTTCGACGTCGGTGAGCAACACTTCGCAGTCGGTTCCCTCTATGCTGACCATGCAGCGTCCGTCGGCTTCGAGGGCGTTGATCTGTTCCTGACTGAAGGCAAGAATGGCGGCGCCGAGGGCTTTCATGACCTTGCCGTAACGAGGGCCGAGGGTCTTGAAGTTGGGCTTGATTTTCTTGACCAGGAGATTGTTGTCGGCTGCGAGGAATTCGATTGTTTTGACGTTGAGTTCGGAGCAGATGAGGTGCTGCACACGCTCAAGTTGAGCCTGCATCTCGGCGTCGCGCACCGGAATGACGATACGTTGCAGCGGCTGCCGCACACGCAGGTTGCTCTTCTTGCGCAGGCCGAGCACCATGGAGCAGACCTTCTGGGCCAGCTGCATGCGCTCCTCGAGGGCCTTGTCTATCATGGCTGCATTCACCTCGGGGAAGGCCAGGTGGTGCACACTCTCCACATCGTGGCGATGAGTGACGGCGTTGAGGTCGAGGAACAGACGCTCGCTGAAGAATGGCGCGATAGGTGCCATAAGGCGGCTGAGGGTCTCGAGGCAGGTGTAGAGGGTCTGATAGGCCGAGAGCTTGTCGTCGGTCATGTCGCCGCGCCAGAAGCGGCGGCGGCAGAGGCGCACATACCAGTTGCTGAGGTAGGCATCCACGAAGGTGCCTATCGCGCGGCCGGCGCGTGTGGGCTCATAGTCCTCGAATGCATCGTCCACCGTCTTTACCAGTGTGTTCAGCTCGCTCAGTATCCAGCGGTCGATTTCCGGGCGCTCTTTGATGTCGAGGTCCTTCTGGCTGTAGTCGAAACCGTCGAGGTTGGCATACAGAGCAAAGAAGCTGTATGTGTTATACAACGTTCCGAACAGCTTGCGGCGCACTTCGTCGACGCCCTCTATGTCGAACTTCAGGTTGTCCCACGGCTGGCTGTTGGTGATCATATACCAGCGGGTGGCGTCGGGGCCGTACTTGCCGAGGGTTTCGAAGGGGTCGACGCCGTTGCCCAGGCGCTTGGACATCTTGTTGCCGTTCTTGTCGAGCACCAGGCCGTTGCTTATCACATTCTTGAACGCCACCGAGTCGAAGCACATGGTGGCTATGGCGTGCAGCGTGTAGAACCAACCGCGGGTCTGGTCGACGCCTTCGGCGATGAAGTCGGCCGGGAACTGGTCGGGGCGCAGCTCTTCGCCCATGTAGTGAATCTGTGCGTATGGCATGGCACCGCTGTCGAACCACACATCTATCAGGTCTGGTTCGCGGCGCATGGGTTTGCCGCTGTCGCTGACAAGGATCACGCCGTCGATATACGGGCGGTGCAGGTCGAAGTCCTTGCCGGCGTAGGGGTTTTCATTCATGACGCCGGCGGCGACAGCCTTGTCTATCTCCTTGCGCAACTCGGCCACGCTGCCGATGCACTTTTCTTCCTTGCCGTCTTCGGTGCGCCAGATGGGCAGCGGGGTGCCCCAATAGCGGCTGCGGCTGAGGTTCCAGTCCACGATGTTCTCCAGCCAGTTGCCGAAGCGGCCGGTGCCGGTGGCTTCGGGCTTCCAGTTGATGGTCTTGTTCAGCTCGATCATGCGGTCCTTCAGGGCCGTGGTGCGGATGAACCAGCTGTCGAGCGGGTAGTAGAGCACTGGCTTGTCGGTGCGCCAGCAGTGGGGGTAGCTGTGCGTGTGCTTCTCGCTCTTGAAGAGCTTGCCTTCGCCCTTGAGCATGATGACCAGCTCGACGTCGAGGCTCATATCCTTCTCGGTCTTGGTGGCGTCGTAGGCGTTCTTCACATACTTGCCTGCATATTGGCCGTAGAGCTCGGTGTTCATATTTGCTTTGACCCATTCGGGGTCGAGGTCTTCGATGGGTGCGAAGCGGCCGCGCTTGTCAACCATCGGCAGCTGTTTGCCGTCGCGGTCGAAGAGCAGGAGCTCGCCGATGCCGGCCTTCTTGGCCACGCGGGCGTCGTCGGCGCCGAAAGTGGGGGCGATGTGGACGATGCCGGTACCGTCCTCGGTGGTGACATAGTCGCCCAGGATGATGCGGAAAGAGCCCTGGTCTGATACTTCGCGCGGTTTCACCCAAGGTATGAGTTGCTCATAGCGCAACCCCTCCAAATCCTTGCCCTTGCATTCGGCAACGATTTTGTATTCAGGGCATTTGCCTTCGGGGAACATTGAGCCGACCAGTGCCTTGGCCATGATGATGCGGCAGGGCTGTTCGGTGTAGGGATGCGTCGTCTCGATGAGCACATAGTCGATGCCCGGGCCCACGCAGAGGGCCGTGTTGCTCGGCAGGGTCCACGGTGTGGTGGTCCATGCGATGGCATAGGTGGGCAGCTCCGAGTTACCGGATATTCCGGAGAATCCGGATACTCCAGAAATAGAAGAAGTGATTAGGAACATCGCCACGCAGGTCGTGTCCTTCACATCGCGGTAGCAGCCTGGCATGTTCAGCTCGTGGCTCGACAGGCCAGTGCCGGCGGCAGGGCTGTAGGGTTGGATTGTGTAGCCTTTGTAGAGGAGACCCTTGTCGTAGAGCTTCTTCAGCAGGAACCAGAGTGTCTCGATGTATTCGTTGTCGAAGGTGATGTAGGGGTTCTTCAGGTCGACCCAATAGCCCATCTGGCGCGTCAGCTCGTCCCAGAGGTCTTTGTATTTCAACACCTCGGTGCGGCAGGCACGGTTGTAGTCGTCAACGCTGATCTTCTTGCCGATGTCCTCTTTGGTGATGCCGAGGTTCTTCTCGACGCCGAGTTCGACGGGTAGGCCGTGGGTATCCCAGCCGGCTTTGCGCTCCACGTGGAAACCTTTCTGTGCCTTGTAGCGGCAGAAGACATCTTTGATTGTGCGCGCCATGACGTGGTGGATGCCGGGTTTGCCGTTGGCCGACGGCGGACCGTCGTAGAACACAAAAGAGGGATGTCCCTCGCTCAGGCGCTGGCCTTTCTCAAAAGTTTCGTTCTCCTCCCAGTAGCGGCGCACTTCTTCGCCGATTCTGGTCAAATTAAGCTGCTTATATTCGTTGTATTTCATCTTATTATTATGCATTATATATTGAATATCAATTCTATGGTGCACTTTAGTGTACACCCGGTGAAACTACAAAGATACAAAAAAAAACATGGTTCCTGCAAAAAAAAAGTGATTCTGTGAATTTGTTTGTTTGGTAGTGGCTGTGTAATAGTGGATTGTGCGCAAGAAAATCAGGCCCGACATGTTCGGTATGATTGTTTCGGCTGTTCGTGGTGTATAAAGACTCCGTGGTTGGGATAAAATGACGTTTTCGCCACGTTGCCGAAAAGAAATTGAATATCGCAGCAGGCATGGCGACAAGGGGGTATTTTGCCGATTGTTGTATATCAGCATTTTGGGCTCATCACTAAAGGCACCTCAAGCCTCGTTGTACGCTATATGTACGCTACTTGTACAGTACTTGTACGTTTATAAAGCGTACAAGTACTGTACAAATACTGTACAAGTACTGTACAACGGCCGAACCGGTAGGCTGCGGAACCCGACCTTGACGGACTCTTTTGCGAAAGCCGCGGAAAATAAAAATTGTAGAAAAAAGCAAAAAAATTTTGCAGGTTTAAAAAAAGTGTGTATCTTTGCAAACTCATTAAGAGCGCAAAAATGAGCCGTAATGACGATATGACAATCCGCTTCAGCGGCTTGAAACCAGGACGTTATACGTATGGTTTCACGTTGGACGACGACTTCTTCAAGAAGTCCGAAAACGACGAATTGCAGGGCGGCAAGGTCGAAATAACGGCAGATATGGAGCGGTTGGAGCACATGCTCATGTTCACATTCAAACTCAAAGGAGAGTTGCTGACATGGTGCGACCGCTGCCTGGGAGAACTGAAGGTGCCGGTGGAGGGAGAAGAACACCTCTGTGTGCGCTTCAGCGACAGCGAAACCACCGACGACGAGAATGTCGTGGTGCTGCCCGAAGGGGCTTTCGAAATAGACCTCGCCCAGTGGCTCTATGAGTACGCCGCCGTGCGGCTGCCGATGCAGC
>JAFVWV010000166.1 GCA_017501495.1 Bacteroidales bacterium
AAGAGCCGGGCGTGAAGCTGGCGTTCTGGCTGCTGCGCAAGGCCAAGGCTGAGGGCGTCAGTTTCGAGCAGTTGGTGGTATATCAGTGGATATATCAAAAGAACAAGACCATCAAGGAGGAACAGGTCGTGTGGGGCAAGACTTCGCGGACGAAGCTGTACGAGTGCATAGCCCAGGACACGGGGCAGAGTGCCGACGGCATCGAGGAGATGTGCAAGAGCCTCGTCGAGAAAGGCTGGATGAAAAATGCCAACGGCAAGGCCTACAACGGAAAGCGCACGTGGGGCTACCTGTGTCTGCTTGACGCAGAGCAGGCGGTGCGTGCCAAGGTGGGCGAGCAGATGGAGATGGCGGAGCTGGAGAAGGAGGTGCAGCCGGTGGTGGAGAGCCTGCACGACGGCAAGGGTGCGGAATGGCCAGGGCCTGGTGTGCGCAACCAGTATGGCAACTGGATATACAACGATGCCAACGGCGAGGCCGTCATTCTGCCCAAGGATGGCGATTTCCCCGCCCGTCCGTCGGAGGATGCCGAATGGTGGGAGCCCGAAGGACGATGGGTGACGCTGGAAGAATACCGACAACTATACAAAGAACAGAACCGATAGAACCCCCTGCTACTGTCTAACTAACCTATGACTATTGACTGGGATGCTTACGGAATAGACCTCGGACGCTACCGCGGAATGACGAGCGGCGGGTGGAAGAAAGTGCTCTGCCCGCGATGTTCGGCTGACCGCAAGAAAAAGCGTGAGCCGGTGTTGAGGGTGAACCTCGACGACGGAGGCTTCAAGTGTATGCACTGCGGATGGAAAGGCAAGGCCACGGTGCTTACACAGGAGGACAAGGAAGAGTTCAAGCGGATGCGCGGCTGGGACAAGGTTATCCGTAAGGAAAAGGAAAAGAAAAAACAAGAGACCTACAAGCTGCCGCCACAGCCGCGACGCTCTGCGCTGCACCCCTCGACGGTGGAATGGTTTGCCGGTCGCGGCATCTCGGAGCAGACACTGAAAGCCGCCGGAGTGACCGACGGCATAGACTGGATGTTCCCCAACTACAAGACCGAGGAGCGTATGCCCGACGGCGGAAAGTGCCGCTGCATACACTTCAACTACTACCGCGACGGGCAGTTGGTGAACATCAAGAAACGCAGCAAAGACAAGATGTTTATGCTGGTGAAGGACTGCGAGCGCATAGCCTACAACCTTGACGGCATCAAGAACACCGAGGAATGCTACATCGTCGAGGGAGAGATGGACGCGCTGGCCTTGATGGAAGTGGGCTACAATAACGTGGTGAGCGTACCCGTCGGGGCTATGCAGGGCAGTGGTGGCACCACCGAGATGCACTGGCTGGAGGATTACTTTGAGGACTACTTCGCCTTCAAGAGCAAGGTGTATATCTGCACCGACAACGACGAGCCAGGAGCCGTGATGCGCGAGGCCATCATCAAGCACTTCGACCCAGGGCAGTATGTGATTGTCACCGACTATGGCACCGACCCTGCCACGGGCAAACCCAACAAAGACGCTAACGACTGCCTGATGCACAACGGGGCTATAGAACTGCGTCGATGCCTCGACAGCGGAAAAGAGAAAAAACCCGAAGGCGACGTGGATATGGACACCGTGGCCGACGAGATGGACGACATCATACGCCACGGTCTGCCCAAGGGCCTGACCGTCGGCCTGCCCAACCTCGACAGCCTGCTCCGCATCCAGAAAGGCCGCCTGTACATCCTCACCGGCACCCCCGGCAGCGGCAAGAGCCAGTTCCTCGACCACGTGGCCGTGCTGATGAACGCCCGCTACGGCTGGAAGTTCTCGGTCTACTCGCCCGAGATGATGCCGCTGGGCGAACACCTCACGATGTTTCTGACCAAGTACCTCGGCAAGCCCGTCAGCGAGATAGACCCCGACAGCGCGGAATACCACGAGGGCCGACTGAAGGTGAAAGAGGCCATCCACTTTATCGACCCCGACAGCAACGAAATCGACGACGTGCTGGCCATAGCCAAATACCAGTGCCGCAAGTACGGCTGCGAGGCCATCATCATCGACCCGTGGAACTCGCTGCTGCACCACGGCGAAAGTCTTTTCAAAGTGGATAACATCAACGAGGCGTTGCTGAAAATCCTCAACTTCGCCCACCGGCAGGACATCGCCGCCTTCGTGATGCCTCACCCCACCAACCAGCAGACCACCAAGGACGGCAAGCCGATGAAGATACACCTCTACAACATCAGCGGCGGCGCAATGTTCCGCAACCGTGGCGACTTCGGAATGGTGATGACGCGCCACTACAAGGACGACGACGACAACACCTTCGGATTCGACTATGTGGAGATGGCCATCGAGAAGACCAAGTGGGAGTACATCGCCCAGCTGGGCACCATCTACTTCCGCTACGAGCCGGGCGTGGGCCGCTTCCACCCCTTCGACCCCGCGACGGGCGAGACGCAGTGGATGCAGCAGTCCTACCTCGTGCCCACCCAGCAGCCCCTCACCCTCCCCACCGCCGCCCCCGCCGCACAGCCCAGCGAGGGAAATGTGCAGGCCTTCCTCGACCAAGCCCGCCGCCAGGAGCAAGCCCTCCAGCCGAGGCCAGCCGACAATGACCTGCCCGTGGATAATGACAATGATATTTTTGATGATAACGAAGAAGTACCGTATTGATATGACAAGCGAAGTACACAACATTGATTGCCTCGAACTGATGAGGACACTGCCCGACAAATGCTTTCAACTGGCTATTGCCGACCCGCCGTTTGGTGGTGCTGGTAACGAGCAAATTGACGGGG
>JAFVWV010000167.1 GCA_017501495.1 Bacteroidales bacterium
ATGGAAATCAGAGACGACGTCAGGCATGGATTCGAGAAGAAACTCCGTAAGGAGCCTACCTGCGTCTTCTCCGATGAAATAAAGATTTATCCAAAGATGAAAGTTTTAGTTGCAACCGAGAAACCGTTTGCCAAAGTGGCTGTTGACGGTATCAAGAAGATCGTCGAGGAGAATGGCTACCAGTTTGCCGCCCTCGAGAAATATACCGACGTGAACGACCTCTACAAGGCCGTCGAGGATGCCGACGCCCTCATCGTCCGCTCCGACAAGGTGACCAAAGAGGTCATCGACCACGCCAAGAACCTGAAGATCGTCGTGCGCGCCGGCGCCGGCTACGACAACCTCGACCTCGAGGCTTGCACCGCCCGCGGCATCGTCGCCATGAACACCCCCGGCCAGAACAGCAACGCCGTTGCCGAGCTCGTCATGGGTATGCTCGTCTATGCCGTCCGCAACTTCTTCAACGGCAAGAGCGGTTCCGAGCTGATGGGCAAGAAACTGGGTATCCTCGCCTTCGGTAACGTGGGACGCAATGTGGCCCGCATCGCCAAGGGCTTCGGCATGGAAGTCTACGCCTACGACGCCTTCCTCAGCGCCGAGCAGATCAACGCCAGCGGTATGGCTACCGCCGTCGCCAACCAGGAAGCTCTCTTTGAGACCTGCGACATCGTCTCCCTGCACATCCCCGCCACCGCCGAGACCAAGCAGAGCATCAACTACGCCCTCGTCAACAAGATGCACAAGGGTGGTATCCTGGTCAACAGCGCCCGCAAGGAAGTCATCAACGAGCCCGAACTGCTCAAACTGATGGCCGAGCGCACCGACCTGAAGTACATCACCGACATCATGCCCGATGCCGATGCCGACTTCAAGGCCTTCGAGGGTCGCTACTTCGCCACCCCCAAGAAGATGGGTGCCCAGACCGAGGAAGCCAACATCAACGCCGGCCTCGCCGCCGCCAACCAGATCGCCGACTTCTTCAAGACCGGTAACAAGAAATTCCAGGTCAACAAATAAGAAAGCACAGATGCACCTCTGCATCTTCAACCCTGAGCACGACCTTTGCCTGGCCAAAGGTCGTGCTCATTATGTTCCGCCGCGCTCGGCTGTAGATTTCGCCCGTCGCGATGCCGCCATCATGCAGGTGCTCTACCCCGGGGCTACGTGTTGCAGCGTCTACGACATAGAGAATTCCAATTTTCAATTTTCAATTTTCAATTCTGTCATCGCCTGGGGCTGGGATGCAGTGGTGAAGCACGAACTGCTCAAACGTGGCGCCCCCGAGCCCCTGCTGCCTACCGATGGGGAGGTCTGCACAATACGCGAACTCCAGCATCGCTCCACCATTCTGCCGCTTCAGGAAGACTGCCATGCGGTGCATGGGTTGGAGGAGATGGAGAGTCTGCTGAAGGAGCGCGAACACTGGGTGATGAAAGCTCCATGGAGCGGAGCGGGCAGGGGACTGCGCTGGGTGCACGGCGCGCTGACATCCATAGATCGCGACTGGCTGCAGAAGACTGTCGCTGCGCAGCGCTGCGTCATCGCCGAGCCTCGCCGTGACGTGGTGGCCGACGTGGCGTTGGAATATTCACTATCCACATTCATGGGCTATTCCTACTTCCGGACGGGCAGCGGCGTCTACAAGGAAAACATAGCCTGGAGCGACGACCGCATCGAGACCACTTTCGGTTTGAAGCCAATACGTGCCAAGGTGGAGCAGTGGCTCGCTGCAAATGTGTGGCCACGCTATCATGGCCCATTAGGCATAGACCTCATGGTCTGTGTCGACGGCAGCGTGCATGTGGCCGAAATGAATGTGCGCCATACCATGGGCATGATTGCGCATGCTAAAATAAACAAACAATGAACTTTATCGAAGCACTGTTATTGGCTTTTGCCCTTTGTGTGGACACCCTCGTGGTATCCACCACCACGGCGTTCCGCGACATGAGAAGTGCCGGTGGCACTTCGAACGTGAGCCCCATGGGTACCTCACTCGTAGATAAGGCGAGGGGACCGTGGCATCGGGGCCTGCTCTTGGCCGCGATTCTCGCCTTCTTCCAGTTTGCTTTCCCGCTCCTCGGCGCACTCATCGGCGACGTGGCTCGCTCGTTCATCGAGGCCGTCGACCACTGGGTGGCCTTCGGACTGTTGGCCCTCATAGGCGGCAAAATGATTCTCGACGGCGTGAAACAGGAAGAAGAGAAGAAAGAAGTATCCTCCTCGCGCTACCTGCTGCTTAACTATTGTATGCTTGGCATCGCCACCAGCATCGACGGCCTGGCGGTAGGCATTGGCCTTGGGTTGGATATGCCCATGAATGCGGTCTTGGGTGTCGTTACGGTCATCGGCATCGTCACCTTCCTGGTTGCCCTGCTGGGCATCTTCCTCGGCAAGCGCAACATCCCCATCCCCGAGCGCACGGCGACCGTCATTGCCGGTGTGGTGCTGATAGGTCTCGGTGTCAAGATTCTCATCGAACACCTTTGTTGCTGAACTGCCGCCGGAGCATCCTCGTAAATATTTGTTCGGCGGTTCGCATATTCATACCAGACGCTCCGACACAGCCAACCGCAACATTATTTCGTTTCAGGTGTAAGATTTAATACCTGTTGGGCAATTATTATATGTAAACGGACAAAATTGACTGTCAGGGAATATAAAGATGGTGTAGGCCAGTGGGCCGATGATGCGATGCGCTTTGTTGTGCGTTGCGGCGGAAGCAGGGCCGATTGTGAGGATGCTGTGCAGGAAGCCTTGGCAGCCTTATGGAGTCACCGCGACAGGGTGCCGCGCGACAAGGGTAAAGCCTATCTCCTCAGTGCATCCTACCGTTCGTTGATGCAGACCATCAGGCACAACAAGGTTGTGCAGCAACATTCTGAAGATGCGCAGGCGATGGTACAGACCTATCAGGAGCCAGACCTTATGTTCGACCTGCGTGAGGCCATTGAGCGCAGTCTTCAGGTTTTGCCCCCTGTGCAAAGAGCCATATTGCAACTGCGCGATGTTGAAGGCTACAGCTATGGTGAGATAGGGGAGACCCTCGACCTTTCGACAGATAAAGTGCAGGTCTATTTGTTTCGTGCGCGTGTTGCCATGAGAAAACAATTGAAACTAATGGGATATGACAGTAATAATAGATAAAAACAACTATGAGCAGTGGCTGGTGCGCTACAGCGACGGAAGCCTGACTGCAGCTGAGCGCGAAGCGGTGGAGCAGTGGCTCGAAGAACATCCCGATGCGGCATCAGAGATGGCCTTATATCACGATGCTCCTTGTTTGGACAAAAACGAAAGTGAGCACTATACTGGACCGATTCCTGGTACCTCGCGTCCATTGTGGCCTGCAATTATCCGATGGAGTGCTGTCGCGGCAGTCCTTGTTGTGCTGATTTTACCGTTTGCATTCCATCAGGATGATGCTGTAATGCCTATGGAAGTGGCCGAGGTTCGACAGACACCAATGGTGCATGACGATTTGGCAAAAACGCAGATGCAGGTTGAACCAATTGTCGCGCAAGAGCCATATATAGCCCCACAGGATGGTATTCTGAACGTTCTGGACAACATTTACGCCGAAAAACCGCAACCTATTGCGCAGAGGGTCAAATATGTGGATAACCTTATTGCATTTGAGCAGGATGTGCCAGAACAGACATACGACACAAATCTTATTGTATGTGACAGCGGTGTGGTTCGCGAGCCCGAACTAAAAGACTTTCTTTTAGCCTTCAACGATGCCTACGCCGAAAGGAGTTATTTGGGGCACTTTATTGGAACCATTATTAAGACAAATCAATAAATATAAACGATTATGAAACGTTTTTCTATCCTCATTGTTATGACAGCGGCCATTGTATGCAGTGGCAATGCACAGACTGAGCAGAGGGTACAGCTTGTGCCTGATGCGGTGTCGCAAATCAACTTGTCGGGACGTCAGTCGCTACGTATTGTGGCTGGCAGCGAGACCAGGCTGGAAACGAAGTCAAACCATGATAACATAGCCCGCGTCAGAGGCGACAAAATGATAATCTCTTCGGATAGTGCCGGTATAACGCTCTCTATCGCGCCTAAACGCAATATCAAAGTCTCTACGGAAGACTATGCAAATGTGGTTTTTGAGGGCGCATTTCCGATGCGTTCCGAGCTCGAGGTGCATGCCGAAGACTTTTCGACAGTGACATTTGTAGGCAGTGCCAGCGATACGGTGCGCAGTACAAATCTTATACTTCATGCCGAAGATTATGCTCATATAGGCAGCGGCTCGATTATGCAAGCTGTGCAGATAGACTTTTCTTCGGAAGACTTCAGCCGCATCTCCCTTAAAGGCCTCGACTATATAGCCGGACCGAATGATACCTCAATTGAGCAGCGGTCTCTTGTGTCTGATTTCGGCCGTATCTATACTGGCCGCACCACGGCAGGAGACATGCTTCTCTATACCAGCGAGGAAGAACACGATAAAACCAATATGTTGGGCAACATGACCGACCGTGTTGCCGACGCTGTGCGGTCATCTGCAGGAAGTGAAAAACAGAAAAAAACTGTAAGCTGGCATTTCGGTGGTTTTATCCTCGACTTTGCGTGGGGATGGCACAACTGGGGTAATGAGATGTTCACAGGTTTTGCCGGTGTTGAAAGCCCTGCCGAGGTTGGTACTACATTCAATAATATACAGCTTTCAGGAAACTATGCCATTGCTCACAACCGCTGGCTTGGATTCTATGTGGGTCTGGGCCTCGAGTGGGATAAATGGAAATTTGTTGCACCGCAAGTGCAGTTCAATACTGCTGCAGAACCATACGCTTTTGCCAATGCCGGTGCCACCAGTGGCAGTATGCTGTTGACAACCCGATATGTCGTCGTACCGTTTTCTATTCGCATTGGCGACAGGGATGGCGTCCATCTGGTGCTCAGTGCCATTCCTGGTATTCATTGGAATGCCAGTGGTCTGCGAACCAAGCAGACGATAGGCAACAGCACCGAAACCATCAAGGATCGTTCCATAAATAGGTACATCAATCCGTATAAGTTCGATATTCGCGCCGAGCTATACTACAGCTGGTTTGGTATCTACGCCCAATTCTCGACGCTCTCGACCTTCAAGGGCAACAGCGAGGAACTCTTCCCAGTGAAGTTCGGCATTATTCTTTGAACCAATTAGTGCTTTTCTGAGTATGGGCCGCAGACCGTCAGGCATGCGGCTCATTTTTTGTCTATCTTGACCCTTCGAAGGTCAAGGGTGTTCATGGCGTCGGTGCGGAGTCCATGTACATTCTTGTGGGTGAAGTGAAGTATCTGGTCGTAATAGAGCACCACCACTGGAGCCTCGTCCATCACCAGGCTGTCCATCGTGTGGTAGAGCATCTCGCGCCGTGCGGGGTCGGTGCAACTCCGGGCCTCGGTGTAAAGACGGTCGTATTTTTTCGACAGAAAACGTGTGTAGTTGGGACCGGCCGGGGCGCGGTTTGGGCTGTAGAACAGTGAGAGGTAGTTTTCGGCATCGGGATAGTCGGCTATCCACGACCCGCGGAACCACGAACTTTTGCCTTGTGCAATCTGTTCGCGCAGGGCGGCAGGTGGATTGACGTCAACCTGTATGTCCATCCCCAGCAATCCCAGTTGCTGCTGTATGTACTTGCAGAGGTCAAGGTAGTTGCTGGTGGTGCTGAGTTTCAGGCGCGGCAGCCCTTTTCCGTCTGTGTAGCCTGCCTCGGCCAGCAGCCGCTTGGCTTGTTCGGGATTGTATTCGTAGCCTTTTGTGGTCGAACCCAGACCGACAGGCACAAAGCCGTTGACACCCGGTGTGCCGATATTGTTGCGCAGGTATCGCATCATCTTCCTTCGGTCAAAGCCGCAGTTGATAGCTTGGCGTATGCGTTTGTCGCGCAGCGGGCTGTCGGCATCTTCCATGTTGAACCCCAGGTATTCGGTATTCAGGTATGGCGTCGATTCCATGTCTATCCGGCTGGCGTATTTCTCTTTCAGTTTGCCGTCGAGGGTCAGGATTTCGTCTTTGTAGCTCGCGTCGAGTGAGTTCATGAAGTCAAGATTGCCTTTGACAAATTCCAGAAACACGGTCTGTCGGTCGATGATGAATGTGACGGCCACTGCGTCGAGGTAGGGCATGGGTGAGCCCTGCTCGTCGCGCTCGAAGTAGTCTTCGTTTTTGCGCAGCACCAGCTTGACGCCCTCTTTCCAGTACTGGAAGTGGAACGGTCCGGTGCCGCATGGGTGCTTGCGGAAGTCTTTGCCATAGCGTTCCACCTCTTCGCGCGGCACCACCGAGCAGTATACCATGCTCAGCTGGCTCAGGAACGGTGCAAACGGGGCTTTCAGCCGGATGCTGAAGGTTGTGTCGTCCAATGCTTTGAAGCTTTCAACCCCGCTGAATATCCATGCTCCGGGCGAGGCCACGGAGGGGTCGATGATGCGTCCGAAGCTGTATTCAAAATCGTCGGCCACCACACGTCGACCGTTGTGGAACCGCACGTCGTCGCGCAGGGTGAAGGTGTAGGTCAGTCCGTCGTCGCTCACCGTCCACCGCTTGGCGAGCGACGGCTGCACCTGCATGGCAGTGTCGAGCTGCACGAGGCCGTTGTACAGCTGCCGGCAGGGCCAGATGATGCTTTGGTCTTTGGCGAAGGCCGGGTCGAGGGTGGCGATGCCGGCGCTCTCGTTGTAGCGGAAGATTTGTTTGTCTTCGTGCCTATGGTGCGAACAGGCGGCGAGCATCAACAGTAGCAGTAGGGGTAGCAGCCTTTTCATCTTTTGTCTGGGTGTTTTTCTTGCAGCAGTTATCAGAAAGGCCGTCGCTGATGGTTGGTTTCATCCCCCGACGGCCTTGTTGTCTCATTGTCAATCAAACTGTTGTGGTCATTGCACCAATATCAACAGGTCGTTTTGTTGTCCTTTGACCACGCCTCCGCGGATGTCGAAGGTCTGTTCACCGCCTTCGACCGGCTGCAGGCGCACGATGCCTTTGCCGAGCGACGAGATGATTGGCGCGTGGTTTTCAAGTATCTCGAATTTGCCGCCCGTGCCGGGCAGCTGCACCAACCTTGCCTCGCCGTCGAAGAGGATGCTGTCTGGTTTTGTGATTTTTACTTTCATAAAGGTTATTGGTTATTGGTTATAGGTTATGGGGCCGAGGCGGCCTTTCTGGGCAGGAGCCGATAACCCATAACCTATAACCTATAAACTTTATTTTGTTTCTGCCAAAATTTTCTCGCCTTTCTCGATGGCTTCTTCGATGGTGCCGACCATGAGGAATGCCTGTTCGGGCAGGTAGTCGACGTCGCCGTTGAGTATGGTGTTGAAGCCTTTGATGGTGTCTTCGATGTTGACGAAGCGGCCTTCCAGTCCGGTGAATGCTTCGGCCACGAAGAACGGCTGCGAGAGGAAGCGCTGCACGCGGCGTGCGCGGCTGACAACGAGTTTGTCCTGCTCGCCGAGTTCCTCCATGCCGAGGATGGCGATGATGTCCTGCAGCTCGTTGTAGCGCTGCAGCATCTGTTTTACGCGCTGAGCCGTCTGGTAGTGCTCTTCGCCGACCACGTCTGGGGCAAGGATGCGGCTGGTGGAGTCGAGCGGGTCGACGGCGGGGTAGATGCCGAGTTCCGATATCTTGCGGCTGAGCACCGTCTGTGCGTCGAGGTGAGCGAAGGTGGTGGCTGGTGCGGGGTCGGTCAAGTCGTCGGCGGGCACATAGACGGCCTGCACCGAGGTGATGGAGCCGCGCTTGGTCGAGGTGATGCGTTCCTGCATCAGACCCATCTCGGTGGCCAGCGTGGGCTGGTAGCCCACAGCGCTCGGCATACGGCCCAGCAGGGCGCTCACTTCTGAGCCTGCCTGGGTGAAGCGGAAGATATTGTCGATGAAGAGGAGAATGTCGCGTCCGCCGGTCTTCTCGTCGCCGTCGCGGTAGTATTCGGCCAGCGTCAGTCCGGCCAGGGCCACGCGGGCACGCGCGCCCGGCGTCTCGTTCATCTGGCCGAAGACCATGGTGCACTTCGAATCCTTCAGGGCTGCATGGTCGATTTTGCTGAGGTCCCAGCTGCCTTCTTCCATGCTCTTGACAAATTCGTCGCCGTATTTGATAACGCCGGCTTCAATCATCTCGCGCAGCAGGTCGTTGCCCTCGCGGGTGCGTTCGCCGACGCCCGTGAAGACACTCATGCCGGAGTATTTCTTTGCAATGTTGTTGATGAGTTCCTGGATAAGCACTGTCTTGCCCACGCCGGCACCGCCGAAGAGGCCGATCTTGCCGCCCTTGAGGAAGGGCTGGATGAGGTCGATGACCTTGATGCCGGTGTAGAGTATCTCCTGGCTGGTGCTGAGGTTTTCGAACTTCGGGGGCTCGCGGTGGATGCTGTAGCGCTTCTCGCATTTGGGGGCGGGCATGCCGTCGATTGTCTCGCCGATGACGTTGAACAGTCGTCCGTTGATGTCCTCACCCACAGGCATCGAGATGGGTTCGCCTTTCGATATCACCTCCATGCCGCGCTGCAGGCCGTCGGTCGAGTCCATGGCGATGCAGCGCATGGTGTTCTCTCCGATGTCCTGCTGGCACTCGAGGATAATCTCGGTGCCGTCGGGGCGGCGCACGCCGAGGGCGGTGTAGATGTCGGGCAGGTTGTCGCCGTCGGCGAAGGTGACGTCGACCACGGCTCCAATGATTTGCGATATTTTACCTTTCAGTTCCATTGTGTCAGTGTGATACGTTTTTTTTATATTAAAATTGCGGTGCAAAGATACAAAATATTTTCATTGCTATCTAAAAAATATTTCTTCAAGCGGCAATTTTAACATTTTATATGTCCCATGGTTGTTGTATTGGCTATGGTCGTTGTTGCGGCCATGGTCGGCAGCGGATTTGTCTTCATCGTGTTCTTCGGCGGCGCCGGCCGGCGTGGCGTGCACCGTGGCCGACCATCGGCCATCGCTGCTGCGGCACATCAGATAGAGCTGTAAATC
>JAFVWV010000168.1 GCA_017501495.1 Bacteroidales bacterium
ATCAACGATATTTCAACGATATTTCGACGATTTTAATCGTTGATATATCGTTGAAATATCGTTGATGTATCGTTGATATGCGCTACCGGATAGTACCTTTTTAACTTAAAAATATGTTAAATCGACAAAAATGCCGCCACGGCACAATAAAAATGACAATGCAACGTTAAAGAAATATTCTAAGATACGACAAAAAGAAAACGAATAAAACAACATATAAAACAACATACAGAAAATGAAGAGACTATTTACCGCCATGTGCTTCGTTGCCGCCATGATGACGACCGTCGGCAGCGCCAGTGCACAGAAGTATGAGTACAAGACCTATCCCAACGACCCGCTGCAGGTGCGCGAGTACACACTCGGCAACGGCCTGAAGGTGTTTATGAGCGTCTACAAGGACGCTCCGCGCATCCAGACCTACGTCGCCGTGCGCGCCGGTTCGAAGAACGACCCGAGCGAGACCACCGGTTTGGCCCACTATCTGGAGCACATGCTCTTCAAAGGGAGCCATCAGCTCGGCACCACCGACTGGGAGCGCGAGAAGGTGGAGCTGCAGAAGATCGAGGACCTCTACGAGGTCTACCGCAAGACCACCAATGATGCGGCCCGCGCAGCCATCTACCACCAGATTGATTCCATCAGCTACGTTGCTTCGACCATCGCCATCGCCAACGAATACGACAAGTCGATGACCGCCATCGGCAGCGAGGGCACAAACGCCTTTACGAGCAACGACTACACGATGTACGTCGAGAACATACCGGCCAACCAGCTCGAGGCTTGGGCCAAGGTGGAGGGCGACCGCTTCCCCAACCTGGTGCTGCGCCTCTTCCACACCGAGCTTGAGGCCGTCTACGAGGAGAAGAACATCGGTATGGCGCAGGACAACCGCCGCGTCAACGAGACCATGATGGCAGCCCTCTTCCCCCACCACCCTTACGGCCAGCAGACCACCATCGGCACCATCGAGCACCTCAAAAACCCCTCGATGAAGAATATACGCGAGTACCATGCCGCCTACTATGTGCCCAACAACATGTGCATCGCCATGGCTGGCGACTTCAACCCCGACGAGGCCATAAAGATCATCGACAAATACTTCGGTGGCTGGAAGCCCGGTACGGTGCCTTCGTTCACCAAGGTGAAAGAAGACCCCATCACCACGCCCATCATCCGTTTGGTCAACGGCCAGGATCCGGAGAACCTCACCATAGCCTTCCGCATCGAGGAAGGCAACGGTAGCCGCGACGCCCTGCTGGCACAGGCCATGGAGATGGTGCTAAACAATGGCTCGTGCGGTCTCATCGACCTCAACCTCAACCAGAAACAGCTTTGCCTCGGTGCCTATGCCGGCACCTATACGCTCAACGACTACGCTGCCTTCATGCTCGGCGGTCGTCCCACGCAGGGACAGACCCTCGGCCAGCTGCGCGACCTGCTGCTCGAACAGCTCGACCTCGTCAAACAGGGCAAGTTCGACGAGAGCCTCATCGAAGCCAGCATCAACCAACTGAAACTCCGGATCATGAAGCAGGCCGAGAGCAACAACAGCCGCGCCAGCCAGATGGCCTACGCCTTCGTGGAGCACCGCAACTGGGGCGATGTATGCAACGAAATCAACGAGCTGGCCAAGATTACCAAAAAGGATATCGTTGACTTTGCCAACCGCATCTGCAAGGACAACAACTACGTCATCGTCTACAAGCATCAGGACACCCCCGACCCCGTGACCAAGGTGCAGAAGCCCGCCATCACCCCGATCTACGTGAGCCGCGACAACGAGAGCCCCTTCCTGGCCAGCATAAAGGATATGGCCGCCAAAGCAAAGCCCATACAGCCCGTCTTTGTGAACTTCAAGAAAGACCTGCAGAAGGGCAAGACCGCCAATGGCAGCGAGGTGCTCTATGTAAAGAATACTGAGAACGGCACCTTCAACCTGCAATACCGCTTCAATTTCGGCTACGCCGCCGACAAGGCCATAGACCTGGGCTCCGACCTGGTGGAATATCTCAATACCAACAAACACACTGCCGAACAGCTGCAGGAAGAATTCTATAAGCTGGCCTGCAGCTATAACATCCACGTAGGAGACGAGGACATCACTGTGGGCATCAGCGGCCTGGCCGAGAATATGGAGAAAGCCATGACCCTCGTGGAGGAAATCATGGCCACATGCCAGCCCGACGACGAGGCGCTGCAGATGCTTGTGGAGCGTCTCATCAAGAGCCGTACCGACAACAAGACCAACCAGCGTGCCGCTTTCCGCGCCCTGAACACCTACGGCGTATGGGGAGAGGAATACATCAAGGAGAACACCGAAAGCGATGCCCAACTCCGCGCCTACACCGCCAAGCAGCTCACCGACGCCCTCCACGGCCTCTTCCAGTACAAGCACCGCGTGCTCTACTACGGCCCGTTGAGCCTCAAGGAGGCCACCGCTGCCGTCAACAAGATTCATACCGTGAAGCCCACCAAGGATGTTCCCGCCAACAAGATCTTCCATCCCCAGGCTGTCAACGAGAACACGGTGTTCTTCGTCAACTACGACGCCAAAAACACCTACGTCACCGAATACTTCCGTGGCGAGCACTACAACACCGCCATCTCACCCAAGGTATATCTCTTCAACGAATACTTCGGAGGCTCGATGAATGCCATCGTCTTCCAGGAGATGCGTGAAAAGCGCAGCCTTGCCTACAGTGCCAGCAGCTACTACACCAACAGTGGACACAAGGACGGCTACTTCTACAACAGCGCCAACGTCATCACCCAGAACGACAAGCTGCTCGACGCCCTCAACGCCTACGAGGAACTCTTCAACGACATGCCCCAGGCCGAAGCCAACTTCAAGCTGGCCAAAGATGCCCTCATTGCCAGCAGCCGCACTAAACGCACCACCAAGATGGCCATCATCAGTGTCTACCTGCACTGCGAGCGCATGGGTCTCAAAGAACCTCTGAACAAGCAAAACTTCGCCGCCTACCAGAAGATGACCATGCAGGACCTCGTCGGCTTCCAGCAGAAGCACATCAAGGGCCAGAAGAAAGCCTACCTCATCCTCGGCAAGGAGAGCGAGATGGACTTCAATGCCCTGAGCAAGTTCGGCAAGGTGAAGAAGCTTTCGCTGGATGAAATCTTCGGCTACTAAACATTTATTCCCGCATAATGGCAATGGCAGCTATATCGTTGCTGCCATTGTCATTCTTTTTCTATGCCTTTTGCTCGGTGGCAGATACCTGAACCATCTGCCGGAGAATGTGCATGCCTGGTCGCAGTCCGACTGGTATTCCATCGCTATCGGATTTCAAAACAACGGCTACGACTTCTTCCATCCTGAGACGTTGATTTACAACAAGCAGTATCCAGGATGGTGGATGGTGGATTATGGCGATACCATTACGTCAGTCGACTTTCCTCTTCATGAATACATCATCGCCCTGCTCATGGGGCTGTTGGGCACTTCGGCGCCATGGGTCTTCAGGCTGTGGACACTGTTGTGCAGCCTGGCTGGATTATGGTTCCTGTACCTCCTGGCCCGGCGGTTGACGGGCGACACGCTTCGGCCGCTGTTTATTCTGCTCCTTGCTGCGACCTCACCGCTATATGCCTATTATTTTGCCAACTACCTTCCGTCGGCGCCTGCCTTGGCACTGATAATGGCCGGCCTTTGGGCCTACATCGAATATTGGCACAATGGGCGACCTCGTTATTGGTATTTTTCCGTCGCTCTGCTCACACTCG
Organism: Bacteroidales bacterium; assembly: GCA_017501495.1. Taxonomy (GTDB): domain Bacteria; phylum Bacteroidota; class Bacteroidia; order Bacteroidales; family P3; genus Colimorpha. Next base: position 3,745 of record JAFVWV010000168.1, read on the forward strand.
GAGCTTTGACCCGCACTTCGCAGTTGGTACCGCTTGTGGCGGTCTTCTGCTTCGAACTGCTTAGAATTATCCGCAAAGAAAGCCCTCTACGCGGCAAGGTGGTCACAGTGGTGGCAAGCATGCTGCTCATAGGTGGCTATTGGATGTGGAACATGCAGCTGCGCGCACAGCACGGCGCCATGTTCCTTTCCGAGCTGAACCCGTTGACCGCAGGCGACAACATGCGCCTTGTCCGCGAGGCTGTTGACAATTTATGGCGTTATGTCTATTTTTCGCGCCTGCAGCAGTGGGTGTTGCTGTTGCTTGTCGCCTCGACCGTTGTGGTAGCTGTTCTTAAACGCCGCTCCGGGCCGACGGAAAGCGTGCCCCGGCTCTCTCTGTGGTGGCTGCTTGCGATATGGTTTTTCGGCGAGGTGCTTTTCTGCATCGCCATGGGGGGGCAATTCGCAGCCCACGACTATTACTTCCTCGACAGTTTATTTCTTCCTGTTATCCTCCTTGCGACATTGTGCTTGAAGACACTCCCCATGCCTCGCAAGCCGTGGCGTCTTGTCTCTGTGGCTCTTCTCGTTTTGCTCGGTATCGCAATGACTGTCAATGCCTGCAAAAAAAATATCGACAGGCACACGCAAGAGCAGCGTGCCACTGGATGTAACGCCAACTACAGTGGTGCCGACATCTGGCTCGACAATATGGGCGTCAGTCGCGATGCAAAGATACTGTCGGTTTTCTCATACCCTCAGAACACTCCGTTTATCCAGATGGGTCGCAAAGGGTACAGCTTGATGTGGTTCGACGAGGACATTGTGGACAGCGCTATGTGCTTTCCGTTCGACTACATCGTGGTCGAGGACGATGCCTTCCGAGACAACTTCAATTGGCAAAGCCGCCTGCTTGGCCGCCTTGTACGTATAGGGGGCAATGGGCGCCTGTCGCTATGTCGTTTGGCTGACAGTATCGTAAATAAAAATGCGGATAGCTTCTTTATTTCTCCGGGCTATGTGGGTATCGAGGACGGACATTTCGTCGTCGACGGCGAGACATGGTTTCCCATGATGCTAAACTACAAGGCTTTTGTCAAGCGGAATCGCGTGGTGCCTGCCTCGTGGCAAACGGGCGGCAACATGCGCGAGCACTTCGACACCATAGCCGCTTGGGGCTTCAATTCGGTGCGGCTGTGCATCGATGCCATTGGAGACACTGTTAGCCCCGCCGACACCGCAGCCATGTTTGCCGCCACACGGCGCACGGTGCTTCAGGCCGACAGTGCCGGTCTGCGTGTGATGCTGCTCATACGGCCACCATTCAAAGGATTCTGGCGCGACTATGCCATCGGCCTTATGCAACACCTGGCCGATCTGCCGGCTGTTTGGGCCTACGACCTGATGAACGAACCTCTGTATTTCGACCCTGAGCCCTCGCGCGACAAGATGGATGCTGTGCAGGAGGTGTACCAATGGCGTGCTTTGGTGAGAGAAAATGCCCCGCACCAACTTTTCACAGTGGCTACGGCTGAACCTATCGAGGTTTTCGAGTGGGACCCTTCGATGCTGCCAGTCGACTTTATAGAGATGCATACGTACCACCCCCTGCGTGTGCAGGCTGAGATGTGGTGGTATAGCCATTACTGCCATAAGCCCTGGATTGTTGGCGAAACGAGCCTGCCTGCCGACGGCGACAGAGTGTCGTACCGCGACCAGATGGCTTTTCTATGGGAGACTTACCGCTATGCACGTATCAACGGTGCTGCAGGCTACGGATGGTGGGCTTTTCAGGACTGTCCCGGCGGTGCCAATTTCGAAGCTCAGTTTACAGGCCTTCGCGACCGTGACGGCAAGGCCAAGCCGACAGCTGCCTTTGTCAGGGGTATAGAGTCGATCTGCCTGGGCGCAGGGATAGACGCAGACTGTCGGCCGCCGGCCAACTACTACAACATGCTGGCATACGAAAATGTTGCTGCCACCGGACGCATTGTCGATGGTGAAGGCCACCCGATAGAAGGCGCTGTTGTCCGCGGGTGGAATGAAGATTGGAGCGTTGGCATGAATACCTTCAGCGACAGTTTGGGCCGTTTCCGCCTTGTGAGCAACGACATCTGCACCCACTTCGAAATCAGTGCTCCTGGCTGCAGCAGGGTCAAGTTCGACACTCGTCTCAGGTATCCTTCAGTCACCCATTTGCCAAACAGCACCCGCGAATACCAGCAGATACCCGTTCTCGGTTGGGGCGACAGCGAGAGCGTTTTGCCTGTCGATCCGAAACGGTTCGAGGCCCCCACTGCTGTGGAAGCCTCGTTAGGCGTGATAAAGTTGAAACGTCTTCAGTAGATTTCCTTGATGGTCTGCTGTTGCCCGTTGATGACAAAACTGTCGCCGACTTTATGGCCATGGACAGCCCTGTATATGGGTGTCTGGGCGCTGATGGCGAAGAATACCCGATTGCCCACCATGAATTTGCCCGCGCCTATGGAGAGGAAAAACTGCTGTTTGTCGGTGACCACAATTGCTCCATGTAAGGCCGTGTCGAACGGCGGCAGTTTTTGCAAATCCTGCAAGTGGCGTATGCCCGCCAATGCATTACTCAGCTGCTTGGCATACATGTCTCTCGATCTCATCATTTTGGTGCGGTAGGAGTCGTAGCGGTCTACGTTGGCTCCGTAGTCGTTGCTTTGCTGCTGGGCCGAGTCCATCTCCTGTTTGGCCACAGACGCAATATGCTCCTGCTGTTCGAGGCAGGAGCATATCACTTTCTGGCGTTGCTCTTCGCGCGTCATGCTTTCTTGGCTGCTTTTTTCTTGGCCGGAGCCTTTTTGGCCGGTGCGGCTTTTGGTGCCGTGGCGGCTGTGGCGGCTTTCTTGGCGGCGCTTTTCCTGACGGGCAGTCGGCCGGGATAGACCTTCAGCGCCTCTTCAAGGCATTTCATTGCTGCCTTGAGGTCCTCGATGCAGAGGCAGTAGGTGATGCGGGCCTGATGGCGGCCGCGTTCGGGGTTGACGTAGAAGCCCGTGGCGGGGGCCAGCATGACGGTGGAGCCGTTGTACTGGAAGTCGGTCAGCAGCCACTGGCAGAAGCGGTCGCTGTCGTCGATGGGCAGGTCGATGACGGTGTAGAAGGCGCCTTTGGGCATCGGACAGAAGCATCCCGGGATTTTGTTGACGCCTTCGACCACCACGTTGCGGCGGGCCACATACTCGGCCTGCACGGCGTCGAAGTATTCCTGCGGGGTGTCGACGGCGGCTTCGCCGAAGAATTGACCGAACGATGGGGGCGACAGGCGTGCCTGGGCCAGACGCATGGCTATGGCGTAGACCTCGCTGTTGCGGGTCACCATGCAGCCGACGCGGGCGCCGCAGGCGCTGTAGCGCTTCGACACGGAGTCGAACAGTATGGTGTTGCGCTCCAGACCTTCGAGCTGCATGACGCTGAAGTGCTTGTTGCCGTCGTAGCAGAACTCGCGGTAGACCTCGTCGGCGAAGAGGTAGAGGTCGTACTTCTTCACCAAGCCTGCCACCTTCAGCAGTTCCTCATGGGTGTAGAGGTAGCCCGTGGGGTTGTTGGGGTTGCAGATCATGATGGCACGCGTGTAGGGCGTGATGACCTTCTCGAACTCCTCGATGGGGGGCAGGGCGAAGCCTGTCTTGATGTCGCTGGGAATGGTGACAATCTTCGCGTCGCAGAGTTTGGCGAAGGTGTTGTAGTTGGTGTAGTAGGGCTCGGGGATGATGATTTCGTCGCCCGGGTTGAGGCAGACGGTGAAGGCCATCTGCAGAGCCTCGCTGCCGCCGTTGGTGACGATGACCTGGTTGGGGGTGACGTCGATGCCGTGGCGGTGGTAGTAGTTGCAGAGGGCGCGGCGGTAGGTGGGCATACCTGCGGAGTGGCTGTATTCAAGCACCCCTTTGTGCTCCGCCATCTCGTGGGCTTTCACCGAGAGGGCTTCGAGGGCGCCTGCGGGGGTCTCGATATCGGGCTGGCCGATGTTGAGGTGATAGACGTGCACGCCGCGCTCTTTGGCGGCATCGGCGAAGGGGACGAGTTTGCGGATTGCCGACTGCGGCAGCTCCAAACCCTTGAGTGATATTCTTGGCATTGCTGAATAGTGTTTCTACTGGTGTATGACTTGTGACTTTGTTATTTTTTCAGCGGCTGGGGGCCTTCAACCTTTGCTTCCTTGGCTTTGGCGGGGCGCTCTTTGACTGCCGGCTGCGGTGCTGCCTGCTGCTGGGCGGGGTCCTGCTTCACGTTGCCTTTGATGCGCAGCACGACGCGCGGATTGTCAACGGCGTTGCTGGTGACGGTGACGGTCTTGCTGAAGGCTCCGACGTTGTTGGTGTTGTAGTGCACCTTGATGGTGCCGGTCTGGCCGGGCATGACGGGCTTCTGGGTGTAGCTGGGGGTGGTGCATCCGCACGAGGCTTTGACGTTCTGCAGAATCAGTGGCTCGTTGCCTTCGTTGGTGAAGGTGAATTCGCAGTTGCCGTCGCCACCTTTGACGATGGTGCCGTACTGGTGCTCCATCTCGGAGAAGCTGATGCGGGCTCCGTTGGCCGGGATCTCTTTGGTGTCAGTGTTTTGGGCATGTGCCACGCCGAAACTCATTGCGGCGAAAAGGCAGATCATTGCAAACTTTTTCATCTTATTGTCGTTTTTTTAGGTTTATATTCTGTATTTGGGCTGCAAAATTACTAATTTTTTAGTACATGCAATAATTTTTTTCTTGCAAACTTTGTTAATTTATTTGCCTCCTGTGCCGCTGTGCGTTGTGATACAATGCGATACCGCTTATCTGAAGATGACCTCCAGAGCCGGACTCCCGGCCCTGGTGCGGAGCCAGGCGGCGAGCTTGTCGCGTTCGGCCTGTGCCATGTGGCGTCCGTCGTGCAGCCGCACAAGGGCTGTGGGCTCGCCGCTGAGCGAGGCCATGCCGATGTTTTCGACGGCCGGGAAGAGCGTGGCCGCTTCGCGGGTGGTCTGTGCGCTGAGGCTGTCGTAGGCGGTGTAGGCGCTGAGCCGCCCTTCGAGGTCGCTCACCTGCGCTGTCAGGCGCGACCGCTCACTCATGGCGCCGTCGGCCATGGTGTTGACGCGCTGCATGAGGGTGGCGAGGTCGTCGTTGTCGCTGCCCTGGATCACCTCGAGTACCATCGAGCCCAGTTTATAGTGGCCCATGCGGCTGCGGGCCGAGACGATCTCGCCGTCGTCGATGGGGCGGCCTATGGCCACAACGTGCAGCGTGTCGTGCACCACCTCGCGCGAGAGGATGCTTGTGCCGGGCTGGGCCAGCTCGTTCTCGACAAACTGGGCCACGTGGCGGCCGACGACGTCGCTGCGCACGATGTTGACCGTCATCAGGGCGGCCGGCAGCATCGCCACCACCACAACCACGGCCACCATGCGCTTGCCGCGCGTGGCCACTTCGGGGGCGAGCGACTGCTTCGAGTGGAACCGCAGCAGCTTGACGCCGAGGAAGGTGCTCAGGGCGATGAAGACGGTGTTGATAAAGAAAAGGTAGAAGGCGCCGAAGAAGTAGGTCCATTGGGCGGTGGCCAGGCCGTAGCCGGCAGTGCAGAGCGGCGGCATGAGGGCCGTGGCTATGGCCACGCCCGGAATCACCTGCCCTTTGCTCTTGGTAGTCAGTGCCAGCACGCCCGCGGCGCCGCCGCAGAAGGCTATGAGCACGTCGTAGAGCGTCGGTGTGGTGCGTGCCAGCAGCTCGCTACGCGCCTCGCTCAGCGGCGAGATGAGGAAATAGAGCGCTGCCGTCAGCACCGAAATCAGCGTCGCCACACCGTAGTTCTTCAGCGCGCGCCGCAGCAGGTCGTAGTCGCCTATGCCCACCGAAAGACCCATGCCGATAATCGGGCCCATGAGCGGCGAGATGAGCATGGCGCCGATGATGACCGCCGTCGAGTTGACGTTCAGCCCCAGCGAGGCTATCAGGATGGCAAACATGAGAATCCACAGGTTGGTGCCGCGGAAAACCACCCCGGCGCTCACCTGGTCTACCACCGCCTGTTCGTCCTCGCGGTCGTCGAGCAGGTTGAAATACCGCTTGACCGACTGCCATGCATTCCTCATCAGTACATTCATAGAAAATGTTTTTATGGAACATAACGCCGACGCGGACGGAATATTGTGTCCGGGAAGGCAAAAAACGGCCTCCGCAAGCCTACCGGTAGTGCATATCAACGATACATCAACGAT
>JAFVWV010000021.1 GCA_017501495.1 Bacteroidales bacterium
CGCTTGATTTCGTCGGTGATATGTGGCACCACCTGGATGGTCTTGCCCAAGTAGTCGCCCTTGCGCTCGCGGTCGATGACGGTCTTGTAGATACGGCCGGTGGTGATACTATTGTTGTGCGTCGTGTGAATGCCCGTGAATCGCTCGTAATGTCCCAGGTCGAGGTCGGTTTCAAAACCGTCATCCGTCACGTAGCACTCGCCGTGCTCGTAGGGGTTTAGCGTGCCGGGGTCGATGTTGATGTATGGGTCGAATTTTTGAATAGTGATTTTATAGCCGCGTGCCTGCAGCAGACGGCCGATGCTGGCGGAGATGATGCCCTTGCCCAACGAAGAGACCACCCCGCCTGTAACGAAAATGTACTTTGTGTCCATAATGATGATAAAAATATATATTGTTTGATTGGTTAGTGCGAGAATAGTATCTCACGGTATTTGGGTAGCGGCCAGAGTTCGTCGTCGACGATGAGTTCGAGTTTGTCGACATGGTAGCGTATTTGGTCGAAGTATGGCAGAACGGTGTCGTGGTAGGCGATGGCGCGTTCCCGCTCGTTGGCTATGTGGTTGGCCTGCTTGCGGGCTTCTACCATATTATCCACGTTCTGCTTGATGGAGGCGATATGCACGGAGAGCTCCTCGATGAGCGAGTCGTCGTGAGCCGAGAGGGAACGAGCCTTGTCTGCATCATAGACCTGGCGCATCTTATAGACGTTGTCGAGCAGTGCCGACTGGTAGCGTGTGGCCACGGGGATGATGTGGTTAAGGACGATGTCGCCCAGCACACGGGCCTCTATCTGCACCTTCTTGATGTAGGTGTCCCATTTCACCTCGTTGCGTGCGGCCAACTCCGTGCGGTTCATCACGCCCGTCTCTTCGAACATCTGCACCGACGAGGGAGAGGTGTAGGCGTCGTATATGAGTGGCACGCTGCTTTCGCAATCCAAGCCACGCCGCTGTGCTTCCTGCCGCCATTCGTCGCTGTAGCCGTTGCCGTCAAAGCGTATGGCTTTCGACTCGCTGATGTACTCGCGCAGCACTTCGAAGATGGCGTGCTCCTTCTGCTCGCCTGCCGTCATACGGGCGTCCACCTCGCGTCGGAACTCCTTCAGCTGCGAGGCGACGGCGGTGTTGAGGGCAATCATGGCGCAGCCGCAGTTGGCCGAGGAGCCCACGGCGCGGAACTCGAAGCGGTTGCCGGTGAAGGCGAAGGGAGAGGTGCGGTTGCGGTCGGTATTGTCGACCAACACCTCGGGGATATGCGCCACGCCGAGCTGCATACGGCGCTTTTCGTCGAGGACGATGGCCTGCTCCTTGTCGGCGTTCTCCAGCTGGTCGAGCACAACCGACAGCTGGCTGCCGAGGAAGACGCTGATGATGGAAGGGGGCGCCTCCTGAGCTCCCAGACGGTGGGCGTTGGTGGCAGTCATAATGGAGGCCTTCAGGAGGGCGTTGTGCTTCTTGACGGCCATCATCACGTTGACCAGGAAGGTGACGAAACGGAGGTTCTCCTCGGGAGTCTTGCCGGGGGTGAGGAGACCGACGCCGGTGTCGGTGCCCATCGACCAGTTGCAATGCTTGCCCGAGCCGTTGACACCGGCGAAGGGCTTCTCGTGCAACAGCACCTTGAAGCCGTGACGGCTGGCCACCTTGTGCATCAGCGACATGAGTATCAGATTCTGGTCGACGGCCAAGTTGGTCTCGTTGTAGATGGGCGCCAGCTCGAACTGGTTGGGTGCCACCTCGTTGTGGCGGGTCTTGCAGGGGATGGCATATTTGTAGGCCTCAAACTCCAGCTCCTTCATGAAAGATTGCACCCGGGCGGGGATGGCTCCGAAATAGTGGTCCTCGAGTTGCTGGTTCTTCGCCGACTCGTGACCGAGCAGGGTGCGCCCCGTCAGCAGCAGGTCGGGACGGGCGGAATAGATAGATTCGTCGACGAGGAAATACTCCTGCTCCCAACCCAGATAGGAATATACCTTGCGTACGGTGGGGTCGAAAAGGTGACAAACGTCGGTTGCGGCACAGTCAACTGCGTGCAGCGCCTTGAGCAGTGGTGTCTTGTAGTCGAGTGCCTCGCCGGTATAGGAGACGAACACCGTGGGGATGCAGAGGGTGTCGTCGACCATGAAGGCGGGCGACGAGGTGTCCCAGGCGGTGTAGCCACGTGCCTCGAAGGTATTGCGGATGCCACCGTTTGGGAAACTGGAGCCATCGGCCTCCTGCTGTGCCAGCAGTTTGCCCGAGAACTCCTCAATCACGTCGCTTCCCGGCAGACCGGCATATTCGATGAAGGCGTCGTGCTTCTCTGCAGGTCCCTCGGTGAGCGGCTGGAACCAGTGGGTATAATGCGTCGCGCCCATGTCCAGCGCCCAGTTCTTCATGCCTACAGCCACATTGTTGGCAATCTCGCGGTTGAACGGAGCCCCGTTGTCGAGCACATTGCAGAATACCCTGTAGGTCTCGGCCGAGAGGTAGCGTGCCATCTGTTTCCGTCCGAACACATGGTTGCCATAATAGTCGGAAACCATACCGGCAGGAGGTTGGACGGTCACTGCCTTCTTGGCGAAAGCCTCCTGCAACACTTTGAATCGAAGATTACTCATTGTCTAGATGATGGTTATATGCTGGGAAAAATATAGCGTTTCCCGCTAGTTTTTGATTTCTGGCGGGTGGTTTGTTATACGTAAGTGGTTGTGTCAGTCTTTGCGGACGGGTTCGCTGGTGAGGCCTATGCCGAGTTTCTTGAAGATCTTGCGGTCCACCTCGCTGGTCATGACGGTGGTGTGCACCTGGCAGCCGTCGAGGAGGGGGAGGCAGTCGAGGGCGCGGCGGCAGTTGTCGTCGAGCAGGCTCAGGATGGAGAGGGTGACGAGCACCTCGTCGGTGTGCAGGCGCGGGTTGCTGCCATGGAGCATGTTGACCTTGGTGTGCTGTATGGGTTCGATCATCTTCTGCGAGATGAGCTTCACGTCGTGGTCGATGCCTGCCAGATGCTTCAGGGCGTTGAGCAGCAGGGCGGCGCATGCGCCGAGGAGGTCGGAGGTCTTGGCGGTGATGACGGTGCCGTCGGCGAGCTCGATGGCGGCAGCCTGAACCCCTTCTCTGTCGCGGCGTTCCTTGGCGGCCACGGTGGTGCGGCGGTCGTCGGTGGTGATCTTGGCCTGCTTCATGAGCAAGGCTATCTTGTTGATCTCGCTGTCGGTGGCCTTGCCGTTGGCGTAGTCGCACATGGCCGAGTAGTAGCGGCGTATAATCTCGTCTTTCGACGCCTGGCAGCAGGCCTCGTCGTCGCAGATGCAGAAACCGGCCATGTTGACGCCCATGTCGGTGGGCGACTTGTAGGGGTTCTCGCCGTATATGCCTTCGAAGATGGCATTCAGCACGGGGAATATCTCGATGTCGCGGTTGTAGTTGACGGCGGTCTTGCCGTAGGCCTCGAGGTGGAAGGGGTCTATCATGTTGACGTCGTTGAGGTCGGCCGTGGCGGCCTCGTAGGCGATGTTGACGGGATGCTTCAGGGGGATGCTCCAGATGGGGAAGGTCTCGAACTTGGCGTAGCCTGCTTTGATGCCGCGCTTGTTCTCCTGGTAGAGCTGGCTGAGGCATACGGCCATCTTGCCGCTGCCGGGGCCGGGGGCGGTAATGACCACCAGCGGCCGCGTCGTCTCCACATAGTCGTTCTTGCCGAAGCCCTCGTCGGAGTCGATGAGCTCCACATTGGTCGGGTAGCCTTCGATCATGTAGTGGTAGTAGGCCTTGATGCCCATGCGCTCCAGGCGTTCGCGGTAGGCGGTGGCGCTCGGCTGGCCGCTGTAGTGCGTGATGACTACCCCGTTCACCAGGAAGCCGCGCTGCATGAACACCTCGCGCAGGCGCAGCACGTCCTCGTCGTAGCCGATGCCCAGGTCGCCGCGCTTCTTGTTCTTCTCGATGTCGGCCGCGCTGATGACAATCACTATCTCGGTGTCGTCTTTCAGCTGCGTCAGCATCTTCAGTGTGCTGTCGGGCTCGAAGCCCGGCAGAACACGACTGGCGTGGTAGTCGTCGAAAAGTTTACCGCCAAATTCCAAATAAAGCTTGTTTCCGAACTTGCTGATGCGCTCTTTGATGTGCTCAGACTGTATCCGCAGATACTTCTCGTTGTCGAAACCTTTTTTCATTTGTAATATGTATTTAAAAATTAAAAAAAATAACTTTCAAAAATACACACTTTTTCCGACACTGCACAAATTTTTTTTTCAACAGTCGTCTACCCTTCTGTATTTCAACATCAAAAACAATTGGCGGCGCCGCGCCGGCCGGCTGCAAACGATGCCTGCAAGCCGCACAATCGGCACAAATAGACCACAAACACAAATTCAGCAGACGCAATGTTTTCCGGCACCGAAACCGACCCACCTAACCCGCTGTTCCACAAGCATCAAGAGCCATCATCTCTTACTCTACG
>JAFVWV010000169.1 GCA_017501495.1 Bacteroidales bacterium
ATGGAAGAGGTGAAGAAGGAGATGCTCCTCAACGTCGAGCTCCAGGGCAAACACCGCAACCGTCGCACCGGTTCGGGCGGCATGCTCCTCGGCAAGGTGGAGAAGATCGGCGACGCCCTGAAGGGCAAGATCGACCTCAAAGAGGGCGACCGCATCGCCACCCTCGTCAGCCTCTCGCTCACCCCGCTGCGCATCGACGAAATCCTCGAGATCCGTCCCGATGTGGACCAGGTGGACATCAAGGGTAAGGCTATCCTCTTCGAGAGCGGTATCTACGCCAAGATCCCGACCGACATGCCCGAGAAGCTCGCCCTGAGCGCCCTCGACGTTGCCGGTGCCCCCGCCCAGACCGCCAAGCTGTGCCAGTACGGCCAGACCGTCGTCATCCTCGGCGCCGGCGGCAAGAGCGGCATGCTCTGCGCCTACGAGGCCAAGAAGCGCGTCGGCGTGACCGGCAAGGTCATCGGCATCGCCAACAGCCCCAAGAGCACCCAGCGCATCAAGGACCTCGGCTTCTGCGATATCGTGGAGAGCGCCGCCGGCATGACACCCGTGCAGGTGTACGAACTCATCGAGCGCCTGACCAATGGCAAGATGGCCGACGTCACCATCAACTGCGTCAACGTGCCCGACCAGGAGATGACCGCCGTGCTCTGCACCAAGGACGACGGTATCGTCTACTTCTTCTCGATGGCCACCAGCTTCACCAAGGCCAGCCTCGGTGCCGAGGGTATCGGTGCCGACGTGAACATGATCATGGGCAACGGCTACACCAAAGGCCACGCCGAGTTCACCCTGCAGGAACTCCGCGAGTGCCCGAAGCTCCGCAAGATCTTCGAAGAGCTCTATGCCTAATGACTTTGTTGCATAAGTCAAAAAACAACCTGCGGAAAGGGAAACCTCTCCGCAGGTTCTGTTATATTAGCACCGTGGAACCTTACTGCCGGTAGAGGTCCTGGATGATAAGGCCGGCAAGGGTGAAGCCGAAGATGGCTGTGATGTGCGACATGGAGCCGTTGATTTGGGCTTTGGAGGTACACCATTCATGGTTCAGCAGGTCGGAGCGTCCGTCGCCCGACTGCGCCTTGGGGCACATGCAGGCCTCGGTGCCGCAGGTGTGTGCCTGCCCCAGATTGGGCAGCACCTCGGGGCCCCACACACATTGGAATTTCTTTCCCGGGAAGCGTTTCTGTTTGCGCATGCGACGCCGCAGGGTGGCCGCCAGCGGACAGCCGTCGACCTTCCAGAACTCGCTGACCTGCACCTTTGTGGGGTCCATCTTCAGGGCAGCACCCATCGAGCTGTAGAACTTGGGGCCCTGCTTGTCGGCGGTGGCAAGGATGATGAGGTCCATCTTGTCTTTGAGGCTGTCGATGGCGTCGACGATGTAGTCGTACTGCTCCAGGTGGAAACTCCCGGCGGTCTCGGCGGAGAAAATCTCCTGTATGGCGTTGATGTCGGCGTGGGGGTTGATGTCAAGCAGGCGCTCGCGGAGAGCGTCAACCTTCACGCGGCCCACGGTGCCGGTGGTGGCCATGGCCTGGCGGTTGACGTTGGTGATGCAGACGCGGTCGGAGTCGACAATGGTCAGATGGCGTATGCCGCTGCGAACCAAGCTCTCGGCGCACCAGGAGCCTACGCCGCCCACGCCGAAGACGATGACGCGGGCCTCAGCGATGCGCTCCATGGCGGCGTTGCCAACCAGCAGGGCGGTGCGGTTCAGAATGGCTTTTTCCTGAGTTGTCATTGCTTGTTTTTTGCACCATTAACGCAAAGAGGGGTTTATTATTGTGAGTTGTGAGTTGTATGTTGTGAGTAGTGAGTAGTGTGTAGTGGATAGCATTTGACCCGTGTGCTCCCCACTCCCCACTATCCACTAAAAATTGAACGTCAGCCGCAGGGTGAGGCCGTCGCCGGCGGCGAAGGCGTAGCGCTGGGGGCCGATGGTGGTGGTGTTCGTGGTGCCGTCGGCTTCGATAAACTGCTGGTGCTGGGTGCCGACGTAGTGGTTGGGCTGCATGGCGTACTCCAGCTCCAGGTCGAAGTGGCGGTAGCTGGCGCCGATGCCGAAGGCGAGGTGGAACCCCTGCTTGTCGAAGGTGTAGTCGCTTGTCTCGATGTCGCCGGTGGCGTCGGCTGCGAAATGGTATTCGTCGTAGAAATGGCTCTTGATGCGGGTCAGGCCCACCACGTAGCCCACGCGGGCCGACAGCATCGGCACCACTTCCCACAGGTTGTTTTCGGCCCAGTCGGTGAAGTGGTACTGCACGTTGAGTAGCAGCGGCAGGTTGAGGGTGGTCTGGCCGCTGTGGGTGGCGGAGGAGGTATGGGTGGAGCCGTCGACCTGGAGGACGGTGAATTCACCTTGACTCTCGAAGGTGTTGGTCCAGCTGTAGTCGTGCAGCATCAGTCCGGCCGACAGGCCCACCGACCATTCGTCGCCCAGGGCGAGGCGGTAGCCGGCCGACAGCTCGGTGCCGAAGATATGGCTGACGCTGGTGCGGGTGGGGTTGAGGTTGTTGTTGATGGGCATGCTGAAGTCGATGAGGTCCTCGCGCAGCGTGAGGAAGAAGCCGTCGCCGGCCTGTCCGAAGGCGATGGCCGTACTGGCCAAGAAGCATATTGTCAGAAGTATGCGTTTCATATTGTGGATGTTTTTGCGATTGATTTCACGCTGCAAAGATACACCTTTTCCCCGAGGAAAAAAACGGAGGGGCGCCCTAATTTTCCGGCGGTAGGCTGTCGGGAATGAAAACTTAATTTTGTCAGTTGGATGTTTTTTTGTATCTTTGCAGCGTGAAGTGTGTGGGCTTTGGTGCCTGTCGCACGACATAGTGTATTGATATAAAAAGGAATAAATACAATAAATACATGAAAGTAAACCGCAGAAAAGAGCTGTTCCCCAACGTCAGCGACGCCGAGTGGAACGATTGGAAATGGCAGGTGAAGAACCGCATCGAGACCTACGAAGAGCTGAGCAAGTATTTCACCTTCGAGCCTGAAGAGGCCGAGGGCATAAAGAAGGCCCTGGCCAAGTTCCGTATGGCCATCACGCCGTACTACCTGAGCCTCATAGACCCCAACGACCCGTACGACCCCATCCGCCGTCAGGCCATCCCGCAGGGTGCCGAGTGCAACATCGCCCCGGCTGACCTCAACGACCCGCTGCATGAGGATGAGGATTCGCCCGCTCCCGGCTTGACCCACCGCTATCCGGACCGCGTGCTGTTCCTCATCACCGACATGTGCTCCATGTACTGCCACCACTGCACGCGCCGCCGCTTCGCCGGCCAGAAGGACGACGAGAGCCCCAGCGAGCGCATCGAAAAGTGCCTGGCCTACATAGAGAAGACCCCGCAGGTGCGCGACGTGCTGCTCTCCGGTGGCGACGCCCTGATGGTCAGCGACAAGAAACTCGAGTACATCATCCAGCGCCTGCGCGCCATACCGCACGTGGAGATCGTCCGCATCGGCAGCCGCACCCCCGTGGTCTGCCCGCAGCGCATCACCCCCGAGCTGTGCGAGATGCTGAAGAAGTACCATCCCATCTGGCTCAACACCCACTTCAACCACCCCAACGAGTTCACCCCCGAGGCTGAGCAGGCCCTGGCCCGCCTGGCCAATGCCGGTATCCCCCTGGGCAACCAGACGGTGCTGCTGCGCGGCGTGAACGACTGCGTCCATGTGATGAAAAAACTGATGCACGAGCTGGTGCGCAACCGCGTGCGTCCGTACTATATCTACCAGTGCGACCTGAGCATGGGTCTGGAGCACTTCCGCACCCCGGTCAGCAAGGGCATCGAGATTATCGAGAACCTGCGCGGCCACACGAGCGGCTACGCCGTGCCCACCTTCGTGGTCGACGCTCCCGGCGGCGGCGGCAAGACGCCCGTCATGCCCCAGTACGTCATCTCGCAGAGCCCCGACAAGGTCATCCTGCGCAACTTCGAGGGTGTCATCACCACCTACACCGAGCCGCGCGAGTACCACGAGGAGTGCCACTGCGAAGCCTGCGAGGCCAAGCGCCGCGTGGACGAGGGTGTCGCCTCGCTGCTCGAGACCGACCGCATGGCCCTTGAACCGAGCCACCTGATGCGCCACGAGCGCAACAAGAAACATTAAGAAATTGAAAACAGGAAGTGGAAAGTGGAAGGTGTGGATGCTGATCTGCGTCAGCATCGCTTTCCACTTTCCGCTTTCTTCTTTCCATTCTCTTAAGGCCCAAATTGCTGGTCTGAACACCCTTGAGGTTCTCGATTTGACTGGTACAGCCCGTACGGCGGGTCTTGGTCTGGACTACCTGGCCCTCTATACCGGAGATCTGACCGTCGGCATCGACAACCCGTCGCTACTGCGCGGCGATATGGGCGGTACAGGTGTGCTGAGTTTCGTGCCGATGTTCAGCGGCAGCAATATGGGGTCTATCACCTATGCCCATTCATTCAAGACGATAGGCACAGTCAGTTTCGGTTTCCACTTCTTCAACTATGGACGTTTCGATGAGTATGACGAAGAAGAAAACCATCTTGGTCGCTTCAGCGCCGCCGACTATGCACTATATGTTGGTTGGGGACTCTGGATAGACAGCAATTTCAGTATCGGCACCAATTTCAAGCCCGTACTGTCGCAGTATGAGAGCTATACGGCGCTGGCATTGGCCATCGACCTTTGCGGCAGCTATGTCAGCGACAACCGTGCTTTTGCAGCCACGGTGATTGTCCGCAATATAGGCTCGCAGATTCTGACTTTCGACCAAACGGTCGAGCAGTTGCCGCTGGAGCTTTCGGCTGAAGTGTCGTACAAGC
>JAFVWV010000170.1 GCA_017501495.1 Bacteroidales bacterium
AGCTATCTGTTTGCGTTTCTGGCCCGTATTACCCGCCATATCGCACTGGACTTCTGCAAAGAGCGCAGCCGCCTGAAGCGCAGTGCATTTATCAGCGAGCTGAGTGCTGAAATGGAGCAGTGCATCCCTGCACCGGATGATACGGAGCGCCGCATTGATGCCATGGTGCTGTGCGAAGCAATCAATGCGTTTCTTGCCACGCTCAGCGATGAAAAGCGGAACATTTTCATGCGCCGGTACTGGTATATGGACTCCATCGCTGCCATCTCCAAGCGCTATGGGCTGTCCCAAAGTAAGGTGAAGAGCATACTGTTCCGAAGCCGCAATCAGCTTCGGGAATACCTTGATAAGGAGGGTTACAATCTATGAGAGGATGCGAGATGCTGGATACGATTGAAAATCTGAATCCGGCGTATATCGAAGCCGCAGCTGAAAAGCCAAAGGCGAAAAAAGCTGGCTGGCGTAAATGGGGTGCAATGGCTGCTTGCCTCGCAGTTGTGGTGATTGCGGGTATCTCCCTGCTTCCCGGTAACAATACGGTTCAGACTTCCGTTGGTGGTGTTATGCGGGAATACAAAAATGTTTCTGTAGCCAGTTCGGAAGAGGCTGTTCAATGGCCTTGGCCAAAAGATGTCCTTTTCATTATATATAGCGTTCGATGAGCCGCTTGCGGCTGGCGAACTTCATCGTCAGCTGCATCTCGGCAAGCGTGTAGTCTTCGTAGCGCGAGAGGAAACTTTCCTTGTCGCCCGACGGCACCAGGCGCCTCACCTCGGCCCGCAGCGTGTCAAAATAGCGGCGCTGCGGATGGAACTTGGGGTCGAAGTAGATGCGGTTGGCCACAATAAAACTGTCTACCACGGCCTCGAAGCGGGAGATACTGATGTTCAGTTCGTCTTTGGGCAGGTTCAGAAACTCAAGCGGCAGCGGCACCGGGGCGAGGAAGACGTTTCTCTGTTCGTCGACGCTCCAGTCGAACTCGGGCAGGTAGACCTCGTATGTGCGGCCTGGCTCGACATAGAATGACTGGCTGTAGTTTTCGACCTGCACAAACACCAGGCGCGGGTAGTTGGCATAGCAGCGAAGGCTGAATGTACCGTCGGCGGCAATCGAGGCCTCGTCCATCAGGCGCTCGGTCATCGTCAGCATGTCGTCGTAGCCATAGAGCTCGATATGCTTGCCGACAGCGCCTGTCGATGTGCCCTTGATCAGCACATTGGTCTGGGCAGCAGCGCTTAACGCCACCACCAGCACCCACATTATCAATATATATCGCTTCATCTTACGATTGTCGTTCGTTCATCATGCCGGAGGCGTAAACCATGGCGGCCACTGCTCATCCGACCATTACCTAAAACGCAACACAGCGAGAAATATTGTATATTTGAAAAAAATTATCTGTTATTTAAAAAAATTGTATCTTTGCACCGTGGAAATAAAGAGAATATGGAACATTCGCAAAGATCTAAATCACTGATTATCTTAAAGTCGACCCTAAGCCGTTTGCCTCTCTACTATTGCTACATCGAAGAAAAAAAACGTATCGGACAGCGCTACGTATCATCATCTGCCATAGCCGACGCCCTGTCGCTCAACCCAGTTCAAGTACGCAAAGACCTTGCCAGTGTCAGCACCATCCCTGGCCGGTCCAAGCTCGGCTTTGAGACCGAGCGACTCCTGGCCGACATGAAAGCCTACCTTGGATACGACAACCTCGAGGAAGCCATCATCGTCGGCGTCGGCGGCCTCGGCCGCACCCTGATGTCCTACAGCGGTTTCTCGCAGTACGGGCTCAACATCGTCGCCGGTTTCGACAACAACCCCGCGCTGCAAGGCACCATCGTCGCCTCGCGCCCGGTCTTCTCCCCCGAAAAAATGCCCGAAATGATCAGCCGTCTCGGCATACGCATCGGCATCGTCGCCGTGCCTGCCCCGCAGGCTCAGGGCGTGGTCGACATGATGGTGGCCGCCGGCGTGCGAGCCGTATGGAACTTCGCCCCGACGCTCGTCAACATTCCCGAAGGCGTGATTATCAAGAACGAGAACCTCGCCTCGTCGCTCGCCGCGCTGGCCAACCAGCTGCGCATCGCCCAGATGCCATAGCCGACCCGAACCAGACCGGAAAACACACGACAGCCACCCCACAATTTTTTTGTGAGGGTGGTTATTCTGTTGCCATAAACCACGGCCCTGCCCAAAGAGCGTCCGACGCGCTCACCGGCAGGGCTTTCCTATCTATCTCCTACTTGTCTCCGCCTTACCTTCGCTATCTCTCCTCTTACAAAAGTAGGAGCGGGTATAGCGTAGGTATAGAGGAGAGTAAGAGGAGATAAGGAGGGGGTGGCTCTCGATGGTTGTGTATCAAGCACTTATCAGAGTGTTAATTTTAGTTAAAACACAAAGGGTATTCCTCAAAAAACAGTTTTTGGGTAAAGGTGTCGGAAAATAGCAGTATGTTACGATATATCAACGACTTGCCGATTTTTGAGTAAAAAAATATCAAAAAAGTTTGCCGCGTTGTAAAAATGTTGTATCTTTGCACATGAAAAAGTGAGGGGACAGATGAGCATATAATATTGACAATATAAAACTTACAAAAAAAAATAACCACGCAATGAGCAACAAAAAATTCCGTACAGAGAGCGACCTTCTCGGGTCGAAAGAAGTGCCTGAAGAGGCATTATATGGTGTCCAGACAAGCCGTGCGATAGAGAACTTCCACATCAGCGGCCAGCTTCTGAGCAGCTATCCCAATTTCATCAAAGGCATGGCCATCACCAAAAAGGCAGCCGCCATGGCCAATGTCGAAGTAGGCATGATCACCAAAGAGCAGGGCGACGCCATCATGTGGGCCTGCGACCAGCTGATTGCCGGCATGTACCATGAGCAGTTCCCGATCGACATGATCCAGGGCGGCGCCGGCACGAGCACCAACATGGCTGCCAACGAGGTCATCGCCAACCTGGCCCTCGAGAAGATGGGCTACCAGCGCGGCGACTACCAATACTGCTCGCCCAACGACGTGGTCAACGCAAGCCAGAGCACCAACGACGCCTACCCCTGCGCCATCCACATGGCCCTCTGCCTCGAGCACCTCGAGTTCATGCCCCGCCTGGAGCAGATGATTGCCGCCCTCGACAAGAAGAGCGCCGAGTTTGCCCACGTCATCAAGATGGGCCGCACCCAGCTGCAGGACGCTGTCCCGATGACCCTCGGCCAGACCTTCGGCGGCTTTGCCGCATCGCTGCGCGGCGAGCTGAAGAACCTGCGCGACACCGCCGACGAGTTCCTCATCGTCAACATGGGCGCCACCGCCATCGGCACCGGCATCTGCTCGAAGCCCGGCTACAGCGAGGCCTGCATCAAGGCCCTGCGCAAAGTCACCGGTTGGAATATCAGCCTGGCCGACAACCTCATCGAGGCCACCAGCGCCACCACCTGCATGATTGCCTACAGCGCCGCCATGAAGCGCCTGGCCATCAAGATCAACAAGATGTGCAACGACCTCCGCCTGCTCAGCAGCGGCCCGCGCTGCGGCCTCAACGAGATCCACCTGCCCGAGCGCCAGCCCGGCAGCAGCATCATGCCCGGCAAGGTCAACCCCGTCATACCCGAGGTGATGAACCAGGTGTGCTACAAGGTCATCGGCAACGACGTCTGCATCAGCCTCGCCAGCGACAACGGCCAGCTCGAGCTCAACGTCATGGAGCCCGTCATCGCCTACACCCTTTTCGAAAGCATCCACCTGCTCGAAAACGGTCTCGACACCCTGCGCACCCTCTGCATCGACGGCATCATCGCCAACGAGAAACGCTGCCGCGAACTTGTCGAACACAGCATCGGCATCGTCACCATGCTCAACCCCATCATCGGCTACAAGCAGAGCACCAAGATTGCCAAAGAGGCCAGCGAGACCGGCCGCGGCGTCTACGAGCTCGTCCTTGAGCACGGCCTGCTCACCAAAGAGCAGCTCGACGAGATACTGAAACCGGAGAACATGCTTCAGCCGGTCGAACTCAATATAAAGAAATGAAAACAATAAAGATAAGGAAAGGTCTAGACCTGCCGCTCGGTGGAGACGCCGAGCGGCAGGTCGTTGACGCACGCGCCATCGACCGCTATGCCGTGAAGCCCACCGATGTGGTGGGTTTCGTGCCACGACTGCTTGTGGCTGAAGGCGATACGGTCTGTGCCGGACAACCCCTGATGGCCGACAAAGCCGATCCGCGCATCACCCTGCCGTCGCCTGTCGACGGCGTGGTCGGCG
>JAFVWV010000171.1 GCA_017501495.1 Bacteroidales bacterium
ATTGGTAATAGACGGCGCCCCATGCAATGCCGGGCGAGGTCTTTTTCAGTGTGATGTCCGCCGACCGGCGGGCCACAAGCGTGTCGAGGGCGCCGCCAGTCCATCGCTGCGAGCGGTAGCCCTCGGGTCCATGGGCATTGGCGGTCATCGGCTGGCCAAAAACCTTCAGCGTAGCAGCCGGCCGTGTCGAGAGGTTCTGCGGCTGGGTATTCACGGTCAGGGCGCGAATGGCCTCGGTGGTGGCTCGCTCGTTGCCCCAGTGGGTGGTCTGCTTCTGTTTCAGCAGCCATTGCTGCATGAGGCCTATGGCAGCGGTGTCGTGCGGCGTAATCTCGGCAAAAGCCTGTATGAGGAGGGCCTGCGTCTCGATGGGACGGCTGTACCAGAACCATCCGCTGCGGTTGTCGCGCCAGTAGAGGCCCATCTCGTCGCTTTCGAGCGATTTCTCTTTCAGCCGCCGCAGCAGGTCGAGGGCCGCCTTGCGGTCGCCGTGGCGGTGGAAGATGAGTGCCAGCTGGGCCTGTGTGTAGAGGTTCTCATAGTCCTTGTAGTGCTTCAAGGCGTTGTCGTAGTAGAAGCGGTAGGCCTCGGTCTTGGCCGTGCCATAGAGGGAGTGCATGTAGAGGTAGTCGACGTCGGTTGGCTGCCATTTGTATTTCTTGACGTAGGGCTTGATGTAGCGCTCGTAGTGGCGTTGCTGCTCGTTGTCGACGTATCTTAGTGCCTTCTTGGTGTCGATGTTCTCACCTTTCACCTTCTGCAGCACCTGCTGTGTGACCCACAGGCTGCTCTTGCCTTCGGGCATCCAGCTCCAGCCGCCGTCGGCGTTCTGGCGCTCGCCGAGGTCTTTGGCCAGCTTGCACAGCTGCAGGCGCATGGCTGCGGTATCGAAGTAGTTTTTCACGGCACGCATCTGCTCTTCCTCGCTCTCTGCATCGCGCAGCCACGGCGTGGCCTGCAGGGCCGTCTGCTTCACGTCTTCGTTCATCGTCAGGCGACTCCGCGAAGAGTCCAACTGAGCCCAAAACTCTCCGCCACCCAAAACACCCAGTTTGTCCATAATCTTCTCTCCCAGCCTGTTGACATAAAGCTGGTTGGCCAGGTAGAGGGTCGATGGGTTTTCCATGGTCTTCAGGTAAGGCATACTCTTGACGGCGAGCCAGATAGGGTTGCTCACCACCTCGGCCGCCACCAGCTGCGGCAGGCGGGTGTCGCCGCCTTTGAGCCATTCGGGCATCGAGTAGTGCTTCTCCCCCGCCCCGTTGATATACATGGCCTGGCTGACGGTGACGGCCTGGCGGTTGGGGAGCACCGGCACCTGGCCCTGCTCGCCGTCGCTCATGCCCTCGGTGGAAGCGGTGATACGGTAGGTGACCACATAGACCCCCTGCGGCACCTCGATGTCGAACATCACCTGCGCCGCATCCTTCACCAGCACGTGTTCAGTGTGGTGACACAGTGTGTCGCCCGTAGCAGCATCTGTCAGCAGGAAGGCCACCTCCACCGGGGCCGGAGCCGGTTTCGGCTCCGCCACCACCACCTTGGCCATCAGGCTCAGCGAGTCGCCGCTGCGCAGGAAGCGCGGCATATTGGGCTGCACCATCAGCGGCTTGCTGGTGACGAGCGTCTTGCTGAGCGTGCCGCTCTTGAGGTCTTTGGTGACGGCCAGGCCGCGCACGTTCCAGCGCGTGAGCAGCTCGGGCACCGTGAAGCGGTATGTGGCCGTGCCGCTGCTGTCGGTGCGCAGGGCCGGAGCGAAGAAGGCCCGGGAGCTGAGGTTGCTGCGCAACTGCGGCTCCGGCTCTTTCTCCACGACGCTGAAGATGGCGGCTTCCTCTTCCTCTGCCCCTGCGTCGGCGGACATGGCTTCGCCGGCGGCCGATGTCTGCACGGCATCCAGCGTGACTTCATTCTCGACCTCAATATCATCCCCGACCACAGCCAACTCGGTGGTGACAACAGGGGCGTTGCGGGCCTCAGCGGTCTTGTACATCATGCGTCCGCGCCAGCGGTTGTAGGCCGGCAGGGCATCCTTCAGCGTCCACACCGAGGGGTAGCTACCGTTGTAATTGTACCATTGCATGCCGTTATAGTAGTTGTAGCTTAGGTAAGGGTCGTATAGTGACCACCCCGCAGTGATGTGGCTACGCCACGACCAAAGGCGCCACGACGGGGTGCCGTAGGTGTTCAGCGCGTCGTCGTACATGGTCATCACCAGCGCACTTTCCACTTTCCGCTTTCCACTTTCCACTCGTATGGTCCACTCCTCCTGCTCGCCGGGCAGCAGCTTGTCGCGGAAGGTGGCAATCTCGACCTTGAGTTCCTTGTGGCTGTAGGGCACATCGACGGTGCGGCTCTCAGTGAAGCTCTGTCCGTGGAGCATGGTGCGCACACTGAGTGTCAGGCCGCCAAGCATGGTGCTGTCCACGTCGACCGTCACCTCCTGCAGGCGCTCGCCCAGCGTGAGCCACCCTTTCCGGAGGGTCTGCCTCTCGCCGTATTCTATCATATAGAAGGCCTTGACATCCTTGTAGGCCGACCCCAGGCGGAAGGTGACGCGCTCGCCGGGGTGGGCGGTCGTCTTGTCACAGTCGACCCACAGCACAGCATCGGTGCGCGACTGGCGGTCAGTCGGCGGGGTGAGCACTGTGTAGGCCGTGTCGGCCACGGTGTCCTTGCCGTCCAGTGCCCACGCCACAATGCGGTAGATGCCCCCAATCAAAGTGGAAAGTGGAAAGTGGAAAGTGGAAA
>JAFVWV010000172.1 GCA_017501495.1 Bacteroidales bacterium
TCCTTCACCTCGGTGGCTATGGCCTTCTGGTGACGGAGCTCGTCGGCGTTGATGGTCAGCGGCACCATGATTTCGAGCATCGGGTGCATGCCTTCCTTCAGCAACTCGCAGGTGGCGCTGAAGAGGGCGCGGAACTGCACGCGGGTGATTTCCGGGTATATGATGCCCAGACGCACACCGCGCAGACCCATCATGGGGTTCACCTCATGCAGGCTCTCAACACGCTTCTTGACATCCTCGTAGCTGATGCCCAGGCGCTTGGCGGCCTCCTGCATCTTCTCGTTGCCCTGGGGGGCGAACTCATGCAGCGGGGGGTCCATCAGGCGGAAGGTCAGCGGCTTGCCGTCCATCACCTTGAGGGTGCCCTTGGCGCTCTCGCGGATGTAGGGTTCCAGCTCGTCGAGGGCGGCGATGCGCTCTTCCTTCGAGTTGGCAAGAATCATATTGCGCAGCTTCTCAAGGGGCTTCTCGCTGTTCTCGCCGTAGAACATGTGCTCTATGCGGAACAGACCGATACCCTCGGCACCGAAGTCGATAGCCTTCTGGGCGTCGGCGGGGTAGTCGGCGTTGGTGCGGACACCCATCTTGCGGTGCTTGTCGACAATCTTCATGAACTGCTGGAACAGCGGGTTCTCGGTGGCGTTGATCATCTTCACCTCTTCGTCATACACCCAGCCTTTCGAGCCGTTGAGGCTCAGCAGGTCGCCCTCGTGGAAGGTCTTGCCGTTGATAGTCACGGTGCCACTTTCTTCCACGTTCACTTTCTTCTTACCGAATTGGTCGGTCTTTACGCTGGTCTTTTCAAACTCAATCTTCACGGCGTCGCAGCCCACGATACAGCACTTGCCCCAGCCCCGGGCCACGAGGGCGGCGTGCGAGGTCATACCGCCACGGGCGGTGAGGATACCGTCGGCGGCACGCATGCCCTCGACGTCCTCGGGGTTGGTCTCCTCGCGGACGAGGATATTCTTGATACCGGCAGCCTGGTACTCTTTGGCTTTCTCGCTGGTGAGGGCTATGACACCCACGGCACCGCCGGGGCCGGCGGGCAGACCCTTGGCAAGCACGGTGTGCTTCTTCTCGTCGCTGGCGTCGAGGATGGGGTGCAGCAGCTCGTCGAGCTGGGCGGGGCTTATGCGCATCACCACCTCGCTCTCGTCGATGAGGCCTTCCTTGAGCATGTCCATGGCCATGGTCAGGGCGGCGACGCCGGTGCGTTTGCCCACGCGGCACTGCAGCATGTACAGCTTGCCGTCCTGGATGGTGAACTCGATGTCAAGCATGTCGTGGTAGTTCTTCTCAAGAATGCTGCGGATGTCGCACAGTTCCTTGTATGTCTCGGGCATCAGCTCCTGCATCGAGTGCATGTGCTTGTTCTGCTCGTTCTTAGTGTCGTCGTTCAGGGGGTTGGGGGTACGGATACCGGCCACCACGTCTTCGCCCTGGGCGTTGATGAGCCACTCGCCGTAGAACTGGTTGTCGCCGGTGGCAGGGTTGCGGGTGAAGGCCACGCCGGTGGCGCTGGTGTCGCCCATGTTGCCGAAGACCATGGCCTGCACGTTGACGGCGGTGCCCCAGTCGTCGGGAATACCCTCGATCTTGCGGTAGCTGACGGCCTTTTTGCCGTTCCAACTCTTGAACACGGCCTTGATGCCGCCCTCCATCTGGGCGCGGGCGTCGTCGGGGAACTCGGTGCCCAGCACCTCTTTCACTCTCACCTTGAAGGCCTCGGCCAGTTTCATCAGGTCCTCGGCGGTCAGCTCGGTGTCGCTCCTGTAGCCCTTGAGGTTCTTGTACTCGTCGAGCATGTCGTCGAGCTGCTTGCGGATGCCCTTGCCGTCGGCGGGCTCTATGCCCTCGCTCTTCTCCATCACAACGTCGGCGTACATCATGATAAGACGACGGTACGAGTCGTACACGAAGCGCGGGTTGTTGGTCTTCTTCAGCATGCCGGGAATGGTCTTGCTGCTGAGGCCTATGTTAAGCACGGTGTCCATCATGCCGGGCATCGACGAGCGCGCACCGGAACGGCAGCTCACCAGCAGGGGGTTCTCGCTGTCGTCATATTTCATGCCCATGATTTTCTCAATATTCTCAACGCCCTTCCAGACCTCTTCCATCAAGCCCTTGGGCAACTCGCAGTTGTTGGCGTAATAGGCTGTGCAGCACTCGGTAGTGATTGTCAGTCCGGCAGGCACCGGCAGACCCAGCAGGCACATCTCGGCCAGGTTTGCGCCTTTGCCGCCAAGGAGGTTCTTCATGTCAGCTTTTCCCTCGGCAGTCTTGCCGCCGAACGTGTAAACATACTTTGTCATCTTAGCTAATACTTTAATTATTAATAGTTTGTTGTTTATTATTTCAAATTTGACCCTGCAAAATTACGAAAAATTATTTAATTGGCGCACATTTGTTTTAAAAAAAGTTTCCAACACCCTGTTGTTAGTCACCATCGTCCGGCTGCTCATCCTTCGGTTCCGACCCGTTTTTGGCTCCTCGTTGTACGCTATATGTACGCTACTTGTACAGTACTTGTACGTTTATAAAGCGTACAAGTACTGTACATATACTGTACAAGTACTGTACAACGGGCGAAGAGGTACCTAAGCGGATACTGAGTATCAGGCAGTTGGAGAAAAAGTATTTTTAGTCAAAAAATCCTTGTAACCCACTGAAAATTAACCCACAAATGCAGGAAACGACCCTGCGGACACACTTCTGTCGGCCTGCAACAGGCAATAGTTTGGAAAAAAAATTACCGAAATCTATGGCAGAATGCATAAAAAAACCATCCGCCTCTTGCAAGACAGCATTGAGGCGGACGGTCCATTAACCAATTTAAACACTATGAAAAAGTTGTTTACACAACGGCTGCAAAAGTATGGCATTTTTTCGAATGACGAAAATAATTTTTTTATTATTTATGTTAAAATACTGTGTATCAGAAATAAAATTTTTTCGAAACGACCATTTCGCCACTTAATTTTCGGTATTTTTTGACTTAATCAACCGTTTTTCTGCCGTTTTTTGACCTTCGGCCATGAAGCAAAACGGGCCGATTGACGTATCTCGCTACAAAACAACAAGATACCCCGCAGCGTCACTTTTTTCGGTAGTGGGGATGGAAGGCTGCTATGGTGTTGCGCAGCGTCTCGCGGCTGATGTGCGTGTATATCTCTGTGGTCGAGATGCTCTCATGGCCAAGCATCTCCTGCACGGCACGCAGGTCGGCACCGTTTTCAACCAGCTCGGTGGCGAAGCTGTGGCGCAGCGAGTGAGGGCTCACATGTTTGCCTATACCGGCCTTCTGCACGGCGTCTTTGAGGAACATGAACACGTAGTTGCGGCTGAGCGGGGTGCCGAGCCGGTTGAGGAAGACGAATTTCTCGCAGCCTGGTTTCACCCTCTGGTGCGAGCGGATGGTGTGCACATAGTTCATCAGCAGGCGCAGGGCATGCTCGTTGATGGGCACCCAGCGTTCCTTGTCGCCTTTGCCGATCACCTGCAGGTACTGCTCTTCTTCATATATATTTGAAAGGCGCAGCCCGACGAGTTCGGACACGCGCAGGCCGCACCCGTAAAGCACCTCGATGATGACGTAGTTGCGTTCCTGGTCGGGCTGGCTACGGTCGAAGGTGTCCTGGATGCGGGTGATTTCCTCGTCGGTCAGCACATCGGGCAGGTGCTGCGGCCGTATCGGCAGGTCGATAAGGTCCGCGGGGTTGGCACGCAGCTCGTCTTCAATCACCAGCATTTTGAAGAACATGCGCCATCCGGCAATCATCCTCCGCTGGCTGTTGGGCGAGATTCCGATGTCGTTTATCGACTTCAGCAGTTGCTGCAGGTGTTCGAGGGCGACGTCGTTCGGTTCGATGCCCTGGTCCGCCATCGCCGACGCCATCGCGTCGAAATCGTGCAGGTAGGCCTCGACGCTGTTGTCGGCCATGCCGCGTTCAAGCCGCAGGTAGGTCTCGTAGTTGCGGCGCATCCGTCGCCATGTCTGCTCGCAGTCGCTCATTGTTTCATCCTCCATATCAAAAAGTCCAGCAGTGTCTCCCGGTCTTGGTATTTGGCTTTGCGCTTGGCACGCGGCATGTCGATATTCACGGCGCCCCAGCTGAAGCGTTGCTTTATGTCGGCTGTGCGGCGGTTGAAGTAGGGCGAGCGGTGGGCCGGATTGCGCTTGAGGGGCGCCGGCAGAGTGGCCGCCAGCTGGGCCGCCTCGCTGCGGCTGAGGGTTCGGGCCGAGTGGTGGAAGTAGTGCTGCGCCGCCGCCTCGGCGCCGTAGATGCCGTCTCCGAATTCGACGATGTTAAGGTATACCTCCATGATGTGGCGCTTCCCCCAAACGGCCTCTATCAGCACTGTATAGTATGCCTCGGCGGCTTTGCGCAGCATCGTGCGGTTGTGGGGCAGGAAGGCGTTTTTGGCCGTCTGCTGGCTGATGGTGCTGCCTCCGCGCATGCGGCGCCCGCGCTTGTTCTCGGTGTAGGCTATCTTCATCTGCTTCACATCGAAGCCGTTGTGATACATAAAGAGGCCGTCTTCGGAGTAGACCACCGCGCTGACGAGGTTGGGCGATATGCTGTCGAGCGGCACATAGTCGCGCTCGAAGCGGACGGTGCGCTCCTTGTCGCCGACCTGCTGGCAGAAGCGCTGCACCATCAAAGGCGTCAGCGGCGGCATGATGAACCATCCGAGCAGAACCTGCAGCAGCGTCGTCAGCCACAGTCCGACGACGGCGAGCCACAGCACACGCCACACACGGCCGAAAAAGTGCAGTTCGCTCCACCGGCGCAGCCCCCTGCCCTTTCGGGCAGATTTGGCTTTCAGGGGTTTATGGGTCTTTGCATTCGACATGATTGCGGTGCAAATTTACATAAATTTTCCAAAAAAATTTGTCAATTCAAAAAAAAGGTGTACCTTTGTGGCAGTTGATTTTAAACAAACAAACAAACAATTAACACAAAAACAATATATTATGGTTAAAGTTGCCATCAACGGCTTCGGCCGTATCGGAAGAATGAGCTTCCGCGCCATGCTCGCACATCCCGAGCTGGAAATCGTCGCCATCAACGACCTCACAGACGCCAACACCCTGGCCTACCTGTTCAAATACGACTCCGTGCACGATAACTTCGACGGAGAGGTGCACGCCGAAGGCGACTGCCTCGTGGTGAACGGCAAGAAAGTGAAAATCTATGCCGAGCGCGACCCGCAGAACCTGCCTTGGGGCCAGCTCGGTGTCGACATCGTCGTCGAGAGCACCGGTCTGTTCAAGAAACGCGAGCAGATGATGAAGCACATCAATGCCGGCGCCAAGAAGGTCATCCTCACCGTGCCTGCCAGCAAGGCCGAGGACGTGGACGCCACCGTCGTCATGGGCGTCAACGACAACGTGCTGACCAAGGAGATGCAGCTCGTCAGCAACGCCAGCTGCACCACCAACTGCCTGGCTCCCGTGGCCAAGGTCCTGAACGACAAGTTCGGCATCAAGCGCGGCTTGATGAACACCGTCCATAGCTACACCAACGACCAGAAGATCCTCGACCAGCCGCACAGCGACCTCCGTCGTGCCCGTGCCGCCGCCGTCTCGATTATCCCCACCAGCAGCGGCGCCGCCAAGGCCGTGGGCCTGGTCATCCCCGAACTGAAGGGCAAACTCGATGGCTTCGCCATGCGCGTCCCCACTCCTGATGGTTCTGTTGTCGACCTCACCGCCGAGCTCGAGAAGAACGTCACCAAGGAGGAAATCAACGCCGCCGTCAAGGAAGCCGCCGAAGGCTCGATGAAAGGCATCCTCCAGTACTGCGACGAGCCCATCGTCAGCATCGACATCATCGACAACACTCACAGCAGCATCTTCGACAGCCTCCTGACCCAGGTCATGGACGGCAACTTCGTGAAGATCGTCAGCTGGTACGACAACGAGAAGGGCTATAGCACCCGCGTCGGCGACCTCGCCGCCAAACTGGCCAAACTCCTCTAACGTCCAGATATGCTGTTAGAAAATAAAACTGCAATCGTGACCGGTGCCACTCGTGGCATCGGTCGCGCTATTGCTATACGGTTCGCCAAAGAGGGCTGCAACGTGGCCTTCTGCGGCCGCTCGCGTGGCGAGAAGATGATTGCCGTGGAGCAGGAGCTCACGGCCCTCGGAGTAAAGGCAAAGGGTTATGTGGCCGATGTGGCCGACATGGAGCAGGCTCAGGCTTTCGTCAAAGAAGTGCTGGCCGACTTTGGACAAGTGGACATACTTGTCAACAACGCAGGCATCACCGACGACAGCGCCGTCAAGCGCATGACCGAGGAGCAGATGGACCGCGTGATGCACACCAACCTCGGCTCCGTATTCTGCATGACCAAGGCCATACAGCCGTCGATGTGGAAACAGGGACACGGCTCCATAGTCAACATCGGCTCGGTGGTGGGCATAGCCGGCAACTACAACCAGGCCAACTACGCCGCCTCAAAGGCCGCCATCATAGGCTTCAGCAAAAGCTGCGCCAAAGAGTTCGCGGCACGCAACATACGCGTCAATGTGGTGGCCCCGGGATTCGTGGAGACCGAGATGACCGCCGAGGTCCCTGAAGAACTGATGAAGACCTGGACGAGCCGCATACCCATGCGCCGAGCCGGCAAACCCGACGAGGTGGCACAGGCCTGCGCCTTCCTCGCCAGCGACATGTGCCCCTACATCACCAGCGTAGTCCTGCCCATCTGCGGCGGCATGGAAGATGCTTGAGAA
>JAFVWV010000173.1 GCA_017501495.1 Bacteroidales bacterium
CACACACCAGCGCCCCCGCCACCGGTAGCCGATCAGCGGTCCGAGCTTGCCGACGAAGCCCCCCAACGGTCCATGTATCTGTTTTGCCATGTCTTACGCTCAGGCGTGCAGGCCCACTGCCTGCCACCTTGCATAGACCATAACGTACACCGCGCTATATTATTGCCTACCGGAGTGAATTTATTTATATCGCGGGTTTAGGGCAGATATATCGTAGAGTAAGAGATGATGGCTCTTTGATGCAGAGACACAGCACCTTATATGGGTGCGAAAATGGCATGTGTCGTTGATTTTCGGGGCGATTTTTCAATCTTTGCCCGCTCCGAGGGCATGACGTTGAAGACGGTGGGTGATGTCTTCGAGATGCGCAGCCACAACGCGATAGAGGCGCTGGTTGGTGCGCGACGAGCGCAGGGGGCCGAGATGACGCAGGTAGGGGCCGAGTTTGAGGTAGTCGAGGTTGTCGAGGCTGACCAGCGGCGAGCGCATCGAGCGGCCGCTCCACCAGGAGGTGTGCAGTTGCGGGAAGCGCTGGCGCACATGGCCGAGCAGAGTGTTGACCTCGCCGGGTGCGGCGTCGCCGCCCATGAGCGAGACGCATGTGATGTTGAGGCCGCTGGCGGTCGACTGCGAGGCGATCAGTGTGTCGAGGACATCGGCGGTGAGGGGTGTGCCGTTGTTGGCCCAGAGGTGCTTGGAGTGGCATCCCGGACAGCGGCAGGGACAGCCCGCGAGGTTGACGGCCAGCGTCACCTCGTCGGGCAGTTCCTGAAACACGATGTCTGTGTCGACGTATGTCAGCATTGTTGTTTTATGCGTCGATGTGGTTGGGGTTGGCGTAGTAGCGGCGGGCGGCCTCTTCCTGGCGCGGGGCGCTGAAGTTGCTGACGCGCTTGAGGTAGCCGATGATGCGGGTCATATAGTCGACGTTGTGCGAGTGGCACTTGGGGCACTCCTTGAGGTAGCGCTTGTCGATGTGGCTGCAATCGTTGCAGATGGTGTTCGGTATGTTGAAGGTGAAGTAGTTGCAGCCTTCTTTGGCTGCCACTTCGAGCAGCTGCATGTACTGCTGCTGGGTGAGGTGCTCTTCGAGGTTGCAATGCAGTGCGCTGCCGCCGGTGAGGTGTTCGATGTAGGGCGCGCCGTACAGGCGGAACTTGTCGAGGACGGTGAGCGAGGTGTCTTCGACGATGTAGAAGTAGCTGTTGTAGCAGTCGCGCGGCACGTAGTAGCCGTCCTCGCGGTCCCATTTGGCATGTTTGACGCCCACGTTTTCGGCGGGAATCATCTCGCAGTTGAACATCACCTCCTTGGTGCGGTACTCTTTGTTCTTCTTTTCGACCAGGCCGAGCACCGTCTGCACGAACTCGCGGTACTGCGGGTTGTCGGTGATGGGGATGCCCATGAACTCGGCCGCTTCGACCAGGCCGTTGACGCCGATGGTCAGGTATTGGCGGCTCATGTTGATATAGCCTGCATCGAAGAGCGGCAGCATGCCGTGGCTCTCCATCTCCTTGAGGTTCTCGTTGTAGGCGAGCTGCACCTTGTGGCAGAGGTCGATGATGTCGGTCAGGAACTCGCGGTAGTCCATCTCGTGGTTGACAGCATACTGGATGCAGCGGTTGAGGTTGATGGTGAGCACGCTCTTGGAGCCGGTGCTGACGCCGCCGGCGCCGAGGGTATAGCTGAAGCCGTTGTCGGTGATTTCGTTACGCAGGCGGCAGCAGCTGCTGAGCGAGTCGGCATTGTCGCTGATATAGGTGAAGAAGGAGTGGCCTTCGGCGTACATCTCGGCCGTGAATTCGGCCATGTCGGGGTCGGCGAAGGTGTGGTCGGGCTTGTAAAGCAGGGCCATGGTCTCGACGGGGAAGGTGAGGACAGCTTTGGTGCGTTCGGCGTTGAACCAGCGCATGAAGCGTTTCTGCAGCCACTTGAGGCTGTCCCAGTCGGGGGCGGAGCCGTCGGGGAAGCGGAATTCGCCGAAGATGCTGTCGAAGTAAGGCTTGTCGTAATAGGCTATGTTCCAGAACACAGCCTGGTAGTTGCGGGCACCGGTGGGTTGGTTGAGGCTGTAGACAATCTGCTCGAAGCAATCGGTCACCACCTTGTCGACGGTGCGCTGCTTGAGCGAGAGGTCGACAACGCGGTCCGGGTCTTTCCAGTAGTCCTTGCCGTAGTCGAGGCCGATGAAATAGTTGAGATACATCAGGAACTCAGGCGTGGCGCAGGCGCCGCTGAGCATGGAGCTCACCATGAAGACCATGTTGATAAAGCCGCCGCAGAACGACTTGAGGTTGGTCGGGGCGGTGCTGTTGCCGCCGATGGAGACGGTGCCTCCGAGCAGCCATGGATACATGGTGATGGAGGCGCAATAGTTGGCCAGCGATGTCTCGTCGTTCTTATAAATAAAATGGTGGGTGAGGAGGTCGATGTAGCGGTCGGCCATCTCCTTGCCGTACATCTGCTTGATGCGGTCGGTCAGCAGGCGGCGGTTGAGGCGGATGAATCCGCTTTTGGGCAGCTCGCCGATGAGGGTGGCTATGTTCTTGTGCTCGACGTTGGCGTTGGCATCGTATTTCGAGCCTGTGGCAGCGTTCGAAGCGTCCATGTAGTCGGAGAGGAATTTCATCTTCTCAAGCGTCTCGCGGTCCTCGGTGTGCTGCTGGCGATAGAGGATGAAACTCTTGGCCACATTGTAATAGCCTTCATGCATGAGGGCCACTTCGACCTGGTTCTGTATCTCCTCGACGGTGATGCCGTTGTGTATGTCGAGCTGCGAGAGTATCTTGGACAGCCGTCCGAGGTCTATCGGGTCGCCGGTGGAATTGAACGCCTTGATGATGGCATTCATGATTTTGTCGAGAGAGAAGCGTTCGGTCGAGCCGTCGCGCTTGGTGATGGTGAATGTATTTGTCTCCATGTTATCGTATGATACTGTTTACGGTTATCTGTCTTTGCCGGTGTGGCGCTGCCTGGGCTTTCTGCCTTGAGCCGTCGGGGCCACTGCCGTCAGACCGATAACCGTCTGCGTGCGTGTGGACAAGGGGCTTTTGACGCGAAAGCATTGTCTTCCGGTTCATGGCAGGTATTCTGGCTCGCCGCATAAGCGGTTCACAGTTGCGCGACAGCCCGTGATTTCCACACGGTTCCCCTCTTGGCCGCCGATGGCGGACCATGACCTGTTTGACGCTGCAAAATTACTCACTTTTTGCCGAACAGCAAAAGAGTATTTATCAACAGGCAGTTGATAAGTGGGTCAGTCGCAGAGTACGTAAAGGTCGTCGCGTTGATTAAGAAAAAGAATGGGGTTGCCGTTGGAGCGGCCGAGAAGGCGCCGCTCCGGAGCTCCGAGGAGCCAATCGCCGACGTCGAGGTCGCGCCGGTCGGTGCAGAGGCTCACCAGCAAGTCGGGCGAGAGCTCGGCCAGCGCTGTGATGTCGGGCGATTCGAGTGCCTTGTTGCTTACGGCAGCCTCTTGATATTCAACATTGAGCGAATGGAAGAATTTGTCGGAGAAGCGCATGTTCTCACGCTGGCGGCGCAGGAGGTCTTCGTCGCGGTAGGCCGGCAGGGCCATGGTCAGGCGGCTGCCGAGAAAGCGTGCGAAGTAGGACGCCCAGATGAGTTTCTCTTTGCTCTCGCGGCGGTGGTCGACGGTCACTACCGTCGAGCGCGGCCATCGGCCGCCGTCGTCGCGCCAGTCCTTGCCGACGACGAGGTAGGCTGTCTTGCATTCGCCGAAAGTGCGGAGCAATGTTGCCGGGTTGGTGATGGAGCGGCGCGGGGCTGCGGGGTCGGCCATAGCCACAGCCAGAATGCCGCCGAAAGCGGTGGGTAGGCCTTCGATGGCGGTCTTCCAATCGCCATGCAGCCCGACGTAAGGCACGTCATAATTGCGAATCCAGCCATTGTCGGTGCCTTCTGGACTGACGTTGAGCAGAATGACTCCCTTGTGGTTGAGACGCTCGGCGCAGTGGCGCGCGCAGGCAAGGACAGTGTCGGCCGAGGCGGCCGACTCTATGCATGCTATGACATGTTGGTCTTTCTTCATCTGATGAGTGTTATGTCGCCCTTGATGTCGTTCTCTTCGTCGGCATGGCAGCGGATGTGGCAGGTGTATGTGTAGACGCCGGCCAGACATGCATGGCCGCGGAAGGTGCCGTCCCAGCACTGCGCAGGGTCGTCGCTTTCATAGACTTTCTCGCCCCAGCGGTTGAAGATGGCTATATGGAACTCGACAATCTCCTCGATGCCACTGATGCAGACACGGTCGTTCAGCCCGTCGCCGTTGGGGGTGAAGGCGTTGGGGATGAATATCGCCGGCGCACCGCAGACTACCTCTTTGCAGTGGATGCATACGTTGCCTTGGGCCTTGCAGCCGTCGGCGCTGGTGGCATTGACAGTATAGCATGCCAAAGTGTCAGACGGTGTCGCTATGGGGTCGGCAACGTCAGGATGGTCGATATCGGATGCCGGCGTCCACTGGTAGCTGACGGGCGAGGTGGGCTCGGCTGCCAGTCCGGCATGCAAACCTACACTTTCGCCAAGATATATATTATAGGTGTCGGCCCAAACGCGAAGGCTGTCGAGGCTGTGGTTGCGCACGATGGTGGTGGTGTCGATAAGAGGGCACCCGTGCACGTCGAAGCGTGTGATGAACACTCCCTCGCAAAGCCCTTCGATAAGAGTGTCTTTCGGTTGCTCTTCTGGTATGGCGGAGAGGTTGTAGGTGATGCGGAGCCATCCGTCGCAGCTGTCGGTGCAGATGGCGGCCGACTGCTCTTTGGTATAGGCCGGAGGCGGTGTGTTGGGTGCGTTGACCGACTGCTCGTAAGAACAGCCGTAGCCGCTGATGCTGACTGTATAGACAGCATTGGGTTGCAGGTTTTCGATGTCGAACCAATAGCGGTTGCCGACGGGATAGGCGGCGGTTACGGTGGCGCTTGGACTGACGCTGATGGTGATTGAATCAGGGTCAATGCCGCTTCCGAGACGGAAACTGACGCTGGCATCGGCGCTGTCGTGGCAGCTGTTGGCCGTGGCATACCATTGGTCTGACAATACATACCGTTGTACACGGAAAGTGTCTGTCTGGGTGCAACCGCCGACAGAGGTGTGTAGAATATACGTCCCGCTGTTGCTGACCCAAGGGTTGGCGACACTGTTGTCGCTCACAGCGTCGCCGCTCCAATGGTAGGTGGCGCCGAAAGCGGGTGCCAAGCCTATCTGTATCGGTGCGTCGCCGCAGGTCAACAGTGGTGTGTGGGAATAATTCGTGTTGCCGAGCACTTGAACGGTGCACCTCATTGTATCGGCTGTGCTGCATCCTCCGGCAAGATTGGCGACAAGGGTGACGGTATATGTGCCGGGGGTGGCGAAAGTGTGGGTCGGTGTGCGCTGGTATGAAGTGCTGCCGTCGCCGAAGTTCCAGAAGAATGCATCGCCGCGGCCGATATTGTTGAAATGCACCGTGTATGGTGCACAGCCGGCAGCCGGCGCATTGAAATCGGCCACGGGAAAGTCTTCGGCCACGCTGAAACGGAAGATGGCATTGTTGCAGTTGTTGGAACGGTTTGTGTCGCTCCATGCGCCAGGGGTGGTCGGGAAGTTCTGCGTGCGGCCGCATGAACCGCACACGCTTTGATACAATGTGGCCATTCGGTCGAAACGCGAGGTGCCGCCGTCAACATGGTCGCCGCCGCCATGGTAGCTTCCATTGGTTTGGTGCAGCTCGCCGAAGAATGACGCATAGACCAGTTGGCTGGCGTCGGCGTCGAGACACATGATGTAGAAATCTTGTCCGTCGGTTGAATCCTGCCATGCATCAGGAGTGGTTTCCATGCCGGTGGTGCCTGCGGTATTCCATTCAATACCGCCGTATCCGACAAAGTCGCGTCCCCAGCCTGCAGCATAAACGCGGTTGCAGATGTCGGCGGTGAAGGCTGTGGGTGAGAGATTGACGCGTCCCGGCGTGCCGAAGACGGTGCTCCATCGACGTGCCGAGAGGTCTGGCGCCATACGCACAAGCAGCATGCCGCTACCGGTGACGCTGTATCCGGCATTATGTATCATGGTGGCTCCTGTCGCCTTGGTCTGACCAAAGAGAAACACATCGTCGCGGGTGCCGCAACGCACGAAATATAATTGGTCGTACAAGGCCGAACCTATGTATGTCGATGCAATCAGCATACGGCCGTCGCGGTCTATTTTGCTCACGAAGCCGTCGGCCGTACCTCCGCCGTATGCAGTCTGATACGCACCGGGCAGGGTGGGGAAGTCATTGCTGTTGGTGCCGCCGCATACGAGTAGATTGTAGTTACTGTCGACGTCGATAGAGTATACCGCGTCGTCGCCTGCCCCTCCGATGTATGTACACCAAAGCATATTCCTTAAATTATAGTCCAGTTTGAACACCACGCCGTCTTGGCCTGGTGCGTGGTTGGGCTGTACACTCTGCGCTGTGGTGGGGAAATCGCTGCTCATGGTTGTTGATCCGACATATACATTGCCGAGATCGTCTGTGATAATTTCACCTCGTGCACCGTCGCCGTAATTGTAATAAAGAGAGTCGTTGCCGGCCATGACAGTCCGGATGTTGTTGTTGAAGTGCTGTCTGTAGTTTAGGCCGTCGTTGCCTGAGCCGCCGACGTATGTCGATGCCTGCAGTGTCGTGCCGTCGGCGCTGAATCGGCTGACAAAGATGTCGCTGCCGTTGGCGAAACGAATGGTATTGGATTCATAATCAATCAGTACTCCTCCAGCGTGAGAGGTTTGGTAGGCGCCAGCGGTGGTGGGGAAGTTGTCACTTCCAGTGGTGCCGAAAATGAGGAGTTCGTCCATTCCATTGACGAACATGCTGTGAGGCATGTCCACAGATGAGCCGCCAAGATATGTGGCAAAGAGGCGGTTGCTACCTGAGGTGTCGAACTTGAAGATGCCTATGTCAACGCCGTTGTTGTAGCTGGCATCGTAGGCTCCGAGCGACACGGGATATCCAATGTCGAATACAAGTCCTGCGGTGTAAGTGTTTTTATGAGAGTCGTAGGCGGCTGTGGTCCCCCAGTTGTCGGCTGTAGAGCCTGTATAGGTACTGAATACCAGCATGGGGTCGATTATAAGCTCACGGCTGCTGTCGTATTTGCCCACTTTTATACTGACGCGGTAGCCTTCTTTGTCGTGTTCGACAACCCAGTGGCTCTCCACTTTAACCTCATCACCTGCGCCGTAGACTTGGTATACGTATGGTTGCACCTCTATGACGTCCCTTACCGACGTACGCACCCTTAGCATTCCGCCGAGGGTTACGCTCACGCCGTCGGTGCCTTCGTAGAGGAAGGCAGCCTGACGCGGGTCGGCTCCCGGGTGTACTATAAGGTTGTATTTCGGCACCTCGCTCACCGAGCTCAATACAAGGTCGATGCCTTGCCAAAGGTTGTTGTAATGCACTTCGCCGAAGCTGCCAACGTGAGAGCGCCATTGTCCTTGGTTGCTGCCAAGGTAGTAGTTGCTATAGCCCGGCTGTCGTTTTTCGGCATGAGGCATGGCTGATGTACCGACGAAGTTCATGCGGTAGGCATGGTGTCGGGGTGGGGTGGACGTGTAGGGCTCGTGATGTCGGCGGTGTTCGCGCAATGCCACTGTCAGCCCTTCGTCTTCGGCAAAGAGAGCCGCATCGTGCAGCTGGGCGCGGTAGCGTACGCGGCTGTCCCATTGTCCGAGGTTTTCCTCGAACAACACCCTGGTGCCATCAAGAAGGGTGTCGCGCTCGTGCGCGGCAACAGTCATCATGGCCAGCAGCAACATTATCAGTATGGTTATCTTTTTTGTCATTGCATATTATTCGGGTGCAAATGTATGTATTTTTTTTCAATCGGCAAAATATTTTATAAATTGAGGTGTCTGTGTTCAGGAAATACAAAAAGAAAAGGATGTCGTTTTCAGACATCCTTCATTGTTGTGACTCCTGCAGGATTCAAACCTGCAACCTTCTGATCCGTAGTCAGATGCTCTATTCAGTTGAGCTAAGGAGCCATCTGCTTCTTTCGGGCTTTTCTTTCCCTGAAAGCGAGTGCAAAGGTACTAACTTTTTTGATACCGACCAAATTTTTTTTCAAAAATTTTTATTCTTTGTCTGTAAGTCGCACTGCTACAATGTCGTTTATGTGTAATTTTTTTTGTCAAACTCTACGCCACGCCGTATACTTCGCGATATAGCAGAGCCTTTATTTCGGAAAATTCGTCGTCGTCCAACTCGTATTTGCTCATGATAATCATGTCTACCGACTGGCCGTTTTTGCGGTATGGCGGCTGCACGTATGGTTGCGGGTTCTGGAAGAGGCCCATGCTGGCGTAGAACTCCACACG
>JAFVWV010000174.1 GCA_017501495.1 Bacteroidales bacterium
AGTACGACATCGTGGGCAGCCATATGGCCAACTACGACTTTATGATAGCTCTCAACCACTTCAAGGGCCATCCTATGGGCGGTTATGGTGGAGCGCTGAAGAACCTCAGCATTGGCTGCGGCAGCGCCAACGGCAAGGCCTACATCCACTCCGCCGGCAAGATGGAGGTGCTCAATATGGCCAAGCTATGGACACCCGAATTCATCGGCGACCAGGACGGCTTCCTCGAGAGCATGGCCGCCGCCGCGCAGGCTGTAGTCAACCACTTCAAAGGCAAGAAGGGCGTCATCTACATCAGCGTGATGAACAACATGAGCATCGACTGCGACTGTGTGGACCACCCCACCCCCGTCAAGCTCAAAGACTACGGCATCCTCGCATCGACCGACCCCGTGGCCCTCGACCAGGCCTGCATCGACATCATCAACAATATGGAGGTCAGCGCCGACAACGACCCCACGACCCTCACCGAGCGCATCGACAAACAGCACGGTATCCACACCATCGAGCATGCCGAGAAAATCGGCCTCGGCAGCCGCAAATACCACATTGTCAGCATCGACTAAAACATGAAACACATCGCAACAATCATCTGCGCAGCGGTGCTGCTCCTCGGAGCCACCGCCTGTGCGCAGAACAGAAAGGAGAATAAGGAAATGAAGAAGACTCTTGTGGCCTACTTCTCGGCCACCGGAACGACCAAGGCCGCAGCCGAGCGGCTGGCCAAAGAGATGAACGCCGACCTCTACGAGATTGCGCCCGAGGTGCCTTACACTTCGGCCGACCTCGACTGGCGCGACAAACAGAGCCGCTCCACCAAGGAGATGCAGGACAAGACCTCGCGTCCCGCCATCAAAGGCACCTGCACCAACATCGACGACTACGACACCGTGTGGATCGGGTTCCCCGTCTGGTGGTACACAGCCCCAACCATCGTCAACACCTTCATCGAAGCCCACGACCTGAGCGGCAAGGTGCTCAATGTCTTCGCCACCAGCGGCGGCAGTGGCGTCGATGGTTCGGCCAAAGACCTGAAGAAAGCCTACCCGCAGTACACCTGGGGCGAAAGCCGCCTGATGAATTGAGGCAAGTCACAGCAGCCACCCTACAGCGCTATACACCAGCACCTTGCACAGTCAAGCCAAGAACGATGGAGTCTGCCGAAGAAAAATATTTTAGCCGTATCGGAGAAAATACGTATCTTTGCAGCCGGAAAAACAGGGTATAAATATAATGATTGCGCCGTGGCGGCGCAGACCAAATACATCGTCACAGAAGACCGTCACAATGACGTACTCCGTGATGCGGACTTTCCCAAAGTGGACATCATCGGATTGGATGAAGCAATAACGAAGATAATATAACCAACAACAAAAAACAAATACAATTATGAGCATAATCAAACCTTTCAAGGGCTTTCGCCCGCCCGTCGACATTGTCGAGAAACTGGCTTCGCGTCCCTACGACGTACTGAACTCCGAAGAGGCCCGCGTGGAGTGCGAGGGCAACCCCTACAGCCTGCTGCACGTCACCAAGGCTGAGATCGACCTCCCCAAAGGCACCGACGAGCACTCGCCCGAAGTCTACCTCCAGGTGGTGAAGAACTACAACAAGTTCAAGGACCTCGGCTGGCTGGTGAAGGATGAGGAGGAGAAACTCTACATCTACGCCCAGAGCATGAACCCCAAGGACAAGGACGCCAAGTGGCA
Organism: Bacteroidales bacterium; assembly: GCA_017501495.1. GTDB lineage: Bacteria > Bacteroidota > Bacteroidia > Bacteroidales > P3 > Colimorpha. Next base: position 1,710 of record JAFVWV010000174.1, read on the forward strand.
GTACGGCATCGTGGCCTGCGCCTACAGCGAGGACTACGTCAACAAGGTGATCAAGAAACACGAGCTCACCCGCAAGGACAAGGAAGAGGACCGCATGAAGCACGTCCGCATCACCAACGCCAACGTGGAGCCGGTGTTCTTCGCCTATCCCGCCGTGGCCCGCATCGACGAGATCGTGGCCAGCGTCACCGCCAAGAAGCCCATCTACGACTTCATCGCCAAGGAAGACGGCTTCGGCCACCGCTTCTGGGTCATCGACGACAAAGCCATGATCGCCGAGCTCGTCGAGCTCTTCGACAAGAAGGTCCCCGCCATGTACATCGCCGACGGCCACCACCGCAGCGCCGCCGCCGCCCTCGTGGGACAGGAGAAGAAGGAGCAGAACCCCCACCACACCGGCAAGGAGGAGTACAACTACTTCATGACCGTCATCTTCCCGGACAACCAGCTGAACGTCATCGACTACAACCGCGTGGTCAAAGACCTCAACGGCCTCAGCAAGGAGCAGTTCCTCAAAGCCGTGGGCGAGAGTTACGAGCTCACCGACATGGGCACCGACATCTACAAGCCCGCCAAGCTGCACGAGCACAGCATGTACCTCGACGGCCACTGGTACAAGATGACCGCCAAGCCCGGCACCTACAACGACAACGATCCCATCGGAGTGCTCGACGTCACCATCCTCAGCAACCTCGTGCTTGACAAGGTGCTCGGCATCAAAGACCTGCGCACCGACAAGCGCATCGACTTCGTCGGCGGTATCCGCGGCCTCGGCGAGCTGAAGCGTCGCGTCGACAACGGCGAGATGAAGGTCGCCTTCGCCCTCTATCCCGTCAGCATGAAACAGATTATCGACATTGCCGACACCGGCAACATCATGCCCCCGAAGACCACCTGGTTCGAGCCCAAGCTGCGCTCCGGCCTCGTGATCCACGAGCTCTGCTAAGCGGGTCCTCCCGCAGAGGGATAATTGCGTCCCTGCGGCGGGATTTTCCCCGTAGAGGGAGATAATAACAAAACCAAAGGGTATACGTCAACCCGTTGGCGTATACCCTTCTTTTAACAATGGACAAACGACTTGAAATAGAAAAGCTCTCGCCAATCCTGTTCTGGGACATTGACCGAGACCAGTTCGACCCCGAGAAGAATTCGGCGCAGTTGATACAGCATGTGCTTGAGTGCGGCGAGCTGGACGACTGGCGTATGGTGCGCGACTACTATGGCTTGGACCGTATAGCCACCGACTGCAAAGGGCTGCGGTCGCTATCTCCCGAAGCACTGGCGTTTGTCTGTAACATGACCGATACCAAAAAAGAAGACTACCGATGCTACAACTTCAGACAGTCTTTCCCGACACTCTGGAACTCCTGAAGGAGTTATCCTCCCGACCCGAAATGAGCGGTCTTCGGTTGGTTGGTGGTACAGCCCTTGCTTTGCAGTATGGTCACCGACAGTCTATCGACCTGGATTTTTTTGGTACTCTTGCCGTAGAGCAGGATGACATTATAGAAATGTTTTCCTCAATGGGTTCTTTTACCATTCACAACCACACAAAAAGAATATTGCAAGGCGCTTTGCGTGGTATCAAGGTTGATGTGATTGATTACAGCCAGTATCCATGGATAGATGCGGCTATTGTTGAAGACGGCATTACCCTGGCCTCTCCCCGAGACATTGCCGCCATGAAGATAAACGCCATCGAAGGCCGAGGCACTTGCAAAGACTTTGTCGACATTTACTTCCTATTGCAGCACTACACACTTTCTGAGCTCCTCGATTTTTACGCACAGAAATATCCCAACCATTCTTTTTTCCGTGCATTGCTCAGCCTCAACTATTTTGAGGATGCTGAACAACAAGCTATGCCCAAGATGCAAATCTCAGTAACCTGGGAAGAGATAAAAACGACTATTATCGCCGAAGTCAAGAAACTTCAGAGATAGTACATAATTCATGCGGCAAATATACGAATTATTCTCCGCATATTTGCGGAGAATAATATATTTTTTCTCCGCAAAAAAGAACATGAAGGTATCTAAAACATGTCTATAGGTTTTGCTCCCCTTTTGCTCATCGTTTATTCCCCTTTTGCCTCGGTATATGGTTTCGCTATGGTTCCTATATCGTTCCTATATCGTACCCATACCAAAAAAGAACCATGCTCCTGCTTGCGGGTGAATCATGAGCATGGTTCCTTATTAATACGGTTATCTTATCACCACCACTTTGTGGGCTGGGTGGTTGCCAATTTTAACGATATATACGCCAGCGACAACTGGGATTGTAACATGTTCTGTGGCTCTTGGCAAGGATGCAATTGTCCTACCGTCAATGGAATATACGCTAACCTTTTCACCTATGGCTTCATCAATGTGAATTTGATCTTCATTCGCATACACTATGATATCAGAATTATCAATATCTTCAATTCCAGTGTTGGCAGCAAAATAGGCAGTCAGGGTAATACTACTATTTACAATAATACTGCGTGGATTTTGTGTATTATTGTCGCTCCACCGCACAAAATGATAACCATTGTATGGAACTGCCGCACATGTCGCCGTTGTCCCTTGTTCATATTGACCACCACCTGTAACGGTTCCCATTGAGTAGTCATTGGAAGATAGCGTTACAGTAAAATACTGTGCGTTCTGAACGAAATATGCAGTCAATGAGATATTGCTATTTACAGTAATATTGCGTGGATTTTGAGTATTTCCATCGCTCCAATGGTCAAAATGATAGCCACTAAAAGCTGTAGCAGCAATAGAGACAGTTGTTCCCGCATTATAGGTACCACCACCTGATACACTTCCCATTGATGCGTTATTTGAGTTAAGGGTCACAATATATGTTTGCACCTCGTCTTGTACAAAATAGGCAGTTAACGAAATATCATGTGTCACAATAATTGTTCTTGGATTTTGTGTGTTTCCGTCGCTCCAATGGTCAAAATGATAACCAC
>JAFVWV010000175.1 GCA_017501495.1 Bacteroidales bacterium
ACCGAGAGGTCGTCCATCAGCAGAAAACGACCGCTGAGGCGCGGCTGCACCGACGGATAGAAGCGGCCGTCAACAGCGAAGCCCGTCAACGCCACACCTCCGTTAATCTTCAGCGCGTCCGTGATGCTCCAGTCGTCCTCAATATATGCCGTCAGCTCGTTGGCATGCACTCGGCTCTCCCCAAACGTGGTGTCTATACTCGGCTCATCCGTATACCGCACTCTGGCCGACTGCACCTGCGGCACAAAGGTATGATGCGTCAGCACACCGCCGAATTTCACCGCATGGTCGGGCGACGGGGCGTAGTCGAAGTCGGCCCGCACCGCCAAATCATTAATACCGCTGTTGATACCCATCTCAATCTCATCATCATACCATCGTCCGTACTCCATCCACTCCTCCTCGACCCCCAGACTCAGACGCTGGCGGTAGCGCGTATACGAACCGCTGACATTCATAAAGAGCTTCTGGTTCAGCTCATAGTTCCACCTCACTGCAGCGACCAGATTACCCCATCGCCAGCTGAGCTTCATATACTCCTTGTAATCGTTGCTGTAGCTGTCGGATATTTTGACCCTCGTATAAGCCTCGTCGTCGCCGCTGTACCACGTGGCATAGAGACGCGATCTGTCGCTGAACTTGTGTGTCACCTTGACATTGAGATCATAGAAATAGTAGCCAGCCGAAAGACCAGCAATATCCGGCTCGCTGGCCGCCACCGCCCACAATATCGGGCGCAGCAGCAGGTCGCCATACGTGCGACGCAGCGATGCGCTCAGTGTGGTCTTCTCTTTTATGATCGGACCTTCTACATTGACCTTGGCCGCTATCAATCCCACCGACGCCGAACCATGCCACTCCTTGTCGTTGCCGTTATTCGTGGCAATGTCGAGCACACTCGAAATACGCCCCGAGAAACGCCCGGGAAACGAACCCTTGTATAGAGTGATATTCTTGACGGCGTCGCCGTTGAAGGCACTGAAAAAACCGCCCAAGTGGTTGACGTTGTATAGCGGTATGCCGTCCAGCAGAAAAAGATTCTGGTCGGGCCCGCCGCCTCGCACATAGATACCGCTCATACCCTCCGTGCCGCTCTGCACCCCGGGCAGAAGCTGTATGGCCTTCAAAACATCGCTCTCGCCAAAAATCACCGGCACCAGCCTGATCTGCTCCGCCGGCACCTCTATGGCACTCATCTGGCTCACCTTCGGACTGCTGACTCGGTCGGCAGTGACCCTCACCTCGTGCAGCTCCAGGGCAGGCTGCAACCTCACGCTCAGCTGACAATTGCCGCCAATGGCAATGCGGTGCTCCTGAGGCCGATAGCCTATATAGCTGATACGCAGAGTCGCACTGTCGCCCTTCAGCGTGAGCGAATAACGGCCGTACGCATTCGTCACCGTACCCTTGCCGCTCCCCTCATCAAGCACCGTGGCACCGATCAGCGTCTCGCCGGTCAGCGAATCCGTCACCGTCCCGCTAACCGTCTGCCCCGTTGCCATAAGCACGGGCATTAGCAGTAGTGTTATAAACAATCGCTTCATTCAATATTCTGTATTTATCAACAGTCGTCCAACAATACCTTTACTATACGCTTGGCATCAGTTTTTCACTGCTTCTTCCTCGTCGTCATAGTCTCTCTGTGCCGCCGTCAGTCGCGGCTTCGGCCTTGGTTTTCTGGCTTCGGCCGCCACCTCGCCGACAACAATACCAGTAGGAACCGCTATTATGGCATAACCAAGCAGCATCACAACGACTGCCAGAAAACGGCCAGCGCCTGTCATCGGAGCAATATCACCGTAGCCAACGGTGGTGATTGTCACCACAGCCCAGTATATACCGGCTAATATATTGTCAAATGCCGGGTTCTTCTCCGACTCGAAGCTATACATCATAGTTCCTAAAATAATGGCCGCAACAAACATAAAAAGCATGAAGATAAGAATCTTCACTGCGCTGGCGCGAAGTGCGTTAAGCAGGTGCATCACCTCGCTCTGGAAGCGGCTGAGGTGGAAGATGCGGAATATTCTCATAACCCTGAGCAACCTCAGTACTGTCAGTGCCTGAGTGGCTGGAATGAAAAGACTGAGGTAGGCCGGAAAGATGCTGATAAAGTCTATCACGCCCCAGAAAGAGAAAACATACTTGCGCGGATGTTTCAGACAGTAGATACGGAGATAATACTCAAAAGTGAAAAATATTGTGAACCCCCACTCCAACACTTTGAAGATAATGTACGATGCCGAAAGATGGGCACCTCGTGTCATAGTGCTGGTAGTGCCTGTCAAACTGTCGACTACAAGAAGCACAATATTGGCAACGATAAGAACCAGCAGCCAAATGTCGAACTTCTTGCCTGCTGGCGTGTCGCTCTTAAAAATGATTTCGAATATTTCACGCTTCTTGATACCGCGGTATTTTTGAGGCAGAAGCCATTCGAAGAGTATCTTGTGCATTATATTGCCGACCCAATGTATCACATTGGATCCAACACGGCGCCAATCTGTCTCTTCCACCCATTTCTTCACTCGCCAATAGCAATCCTCTATCCTATCTTTCAGTTTCATAATAAAGAATGTTTTCATGTTCGGGAACGAGGAAGTCCTTCGCCGTCTGCATCAATGCATCAGGCGTCGCTTTACGGTACTCTGAAGGCTCGCAGTTTACCATATCAGTGTCGCCGAGCCACGTGTAATAGCAGAGCCCCATTGCCCGGTCCGAGGCCTTGTACTGGCTGTACACAAAGGTGTTTTCATACCTGTTCACCACCTTTTGGAGCTCATAGTCGGTCAGTCGCTCTTCGGTTAGTCTGTATGTCTCCTGGCGCAGCGCCTCCACCCCTTCTGCTGTACTGTGCCCTGGTGCCATTTTGCCGCTCAACACAAAAAGGCCGGGTCCCGCATCACCACTTATACAGGCATCGGCTTCTGTCATCAAGCCGGCATCACGTACCAACGTCCTGTTCAAGCGACTCGAGGCCCCGTTCCCCAGAATATCGGTCAGCAGATCGCACCAGCGAAACCGTTGGTCGTCATGGTTACACATTGGCCAGGCAATGTATACCATCGGCGTCGGCACATCGCGGCGTACGGTCAATTCTCTCGGCGCCGTCTGCGCTGGCTCGTCGCTTTCCACTCTCCACTTTCCACCTATGGCACAAGTCTTCGCGCTACCGAAAGCCTCTTCCACCAACCGCAACTGCTCGTCGGTTTTCATCGGTGCTGCCACAGCCATAATGGCGTTCTGCGGACGGTACCATCGCTCGTGGAATGCCCGCACATCCTCCAACGTAGCTTCACTCACATGACGTATATCCGCACCGATGGTAGCCCAGCGATAAGGGTGTTGCTTATAACATAACGGACGCAGATGCAGCCACACGTCGCCATATGGCTGGTTCATATACCGCTGGTTATATTCCTCTGTCACCACGCGTTGCTGCACTTCAAGTGCCTGTTGCGAAATATCAAGATTCATCATGCGGTCAACTTCAAGGGCCAATGCCGTTGCCAGGCCCTCGCTCGGCAGGGTGATGTAGTAGTTGGTGTAATCGCAATTAGTGAAAGCGTTGCTCTCGCCACCAAGACCGCTAACAACGCGGTCGAAGTCGGGCACATTGGGTGTGCCTCCAAACATCAAATGCTCGAATAGGTGGGCGAAGCCTGTCCGTTGTGGATTCTCGTTGCGCGACCCTACGCCGTACAGCACATTCACCGTAGCCATCGGCGTATCCCACGCCTCATGCGTCAGCAGCGTCAATCCGTTGGTTAGTATATATTTTTTATACTTTATCATACCAAAAATCAAAATGCAAAGATACGATATTTTTTTCGAATACAGAAAAGATAGCCGATTTAGCCACAAAAAAAAGAAACACCTTAATGGGTGTTTCTTTCTTGTTGTCCTACCTGGATTCGAACCAAGACAAGCTGATCCAGAGTCAGATGTGCTACCGTTACACCATAGGACAATCGGTATGCTTTCTTCCTTGAAAGCGGGTGCAAAAGTACAAAGTTTTTTCGAACTGACAAAATTTTTTTTATCCAAAGCCGGAAAGTGGAAAGCGGAAAGTTGTAACACAACACTTTGCGTCAAAAAAAACTTTCCGCTTTCATCTTCCAGCCTTCGGTTTTACAGGGTATCTCCGGCTTCGGAAGAGCCGTCTTTTGCATTTTTCTCGAGTTCCATCTTACCGAATCGGAGCGTGATACCGGCACTGATGTAGCGGCTGTTGAGCATCTTGTTGGTGGTGCTGCTTAGATAGTATGGGTTGGTGTTCTCGCTTCCGGAGCCGTAGCGTCCGCCCCAATTGAAGATATCCTGCACATTGACAAATACTGAAAGCTTGCGCTTGAAGAAATCGCTGCGCACGCCCATATTGAGGCTGTAGCGTGCCTTGCGCTCGCTCATGAGGCTCAGCGTGGGCGAGTTGTAGTTGGCCGAAAGGTGGACCTGATATTGGTCGAACACCTTGGCCCAAGCGTTGACGCGAACACTCCACGAGACTTTCTCGGCCTCGTCGGTGCGGGTGCTGACATTGCCGAAATCGTCGGTGCGGTCGTAGGTCATGCGGTAGCCGTAGTCGTAGACGTTGGCATAGAGGCGCACATTGAAGAAGCCCGATGGACGATAGGTGAGGTTGAGGCTGCCACCGTAGCGCCAGCTGGTACCCATATTATAAGGAACCGAATAGTTGACAATACGGTCGAGGAATTCATCGAACTCGGCATCGGTGAGGTTGCTTATCTCATTGGTCGAGAGACGTCCGTAGGCCTCGACGCCCACATTGCCGAACGCGGTGAAGAACTTCTGCCAGCCCGCCTCGACGCTGTGGGTGTAGCTGTCGCGAAGGCCGTTCGTGTTGCCTGTGCTGTAGCTGTCTTCGCCATAGCGGCGGAAGCGGCTTTCCTGTGTTGCCGAGGGGGTCTTCATGCGCATCGAGTAGTTGAGCTTGAGGTTGTGCATATCCTCGGTGCGGTAGGTGAGGTGAATCGACGGCCGCAAGGAGAAGCCAGGTTTATTCTGTTTGTCGGCGAACGGCATGGTGGTCTGATAGTCGATACTCTCGTTGTCGAGTGTGGCTCCGAGTCCGCTGCTGAGGGTGAACCCGCCCCAGCGGTGGGTCCAGTTGACGTCGGCGCTGGCCTCGGCAGTGGTGTTGAGGAAACGGTAGGTACGGAGACTGTCGACCGATGTCTGGTCACGGTCGTTCCAGCGGTCGAAACTGGCGTCGGAGTTCTCGTATTCCATCCGCAGGCCGTAGCTAAGCTCGCCGTCTTTGGAGTAGGGACGGTTGTAGCGCGCGTCGAAGTCCACGTCGACCGAATTGCTGCTGTTGAGCAGATAGCGGTGTTCGTCGAGCGAAGTGTAGGTGGTGTATTCGCGGTCGTAGTATTCCTCGCCGCTGTTGCCCGAATAGCCGACATTGGCACCGAGACGGAGATTGTGTCCTTCAAGGTCGAACTTCTTCGTGTAGTCGACACCTGCATGTCCGAAGCCGCGCGGAGCCGACGAGGTGTCGCCGATGCGATAGTCGAGTATGCTGTCGCCACCGGCGAGGAAGAACGTCTGGTTCATGATGCGTTTGGTATAGCTGTCGCTGCCGCTGTACATGCCGCCGGCGTCGAAACTGAGTTCGCTCATCGAGTCTATTTCATAGTTGAGGCTCATGAAGACGTTTCCGCTGAGGGATGAGCTGATGCTGGTGTCAGCCGTGGTCTGGCTCATGGTGGTGTCGTAGCCACCGGCTGTGTTGTCTCTGCGGCGCAGGGCCCAGCCCTCGTTGGCATTCTCGCGACGCGAATATCGCCCACTGGCAAAGAGGTTGAAGCTCAGTTTCTCTTTTGCCCACATATAGCTCACCCACGGACTGACAAACGGCTGGTTGCTCCCGTTGACACCGAAACTGACGAACTGGTTGCTTTTGATATGTGCCGAAGTGACGATGTTGATCACTGCCTCGGCGTCGGTGGCGTACTTGGCCGACGGGTTAGTAATGGTCTCAATGCGGGCCAAGGCGTTGGCTGGCAGAGTCTGCAGGTAGGTCTTGAGGTTTTCCTCCGTAAGTTTTGATGGCTTGTCGTTGATCCATATCTCGACGCTGCTGACGCCACGCAGCGAGACGTTGCCCTCGACGTCAACCTCCACGCCCGGTGCGTTCTGCAAGGCGTCTTCGGTAGTGCCTGTCTGTATCGACGGGTCGTCTTCGACGTTATAGACCATTTTCTCGCCATCCATGGCGTAGAGAGGCTTTTCGGCGCTGATTTCCACTGCGTCGAGGGTCGTGGCGCCCGGCTTGACTCGCAGGGTGCCGAGGGCGGTGTTGTTGACCACCGTGAACGGCACCATACGGTTTTGATAGCCGATGGCCGAGATACGGAGCAGATAGCTTCCAGCAGGTATGCCTTCAACCTCAAAGAGGCCGTCGAGGTTGGTAGCGGCACCTTTGACGAACGCCGAATCGGCGGAGTCGAGCACTGCCACGTTGACAAAAGCCAGGAATTCGCCGCTGACGGAGTCGCGCAGCGAGCCGACGACCTTGAAGGTGTCGCCTTCTTTGACTTTCTTCTTCTGCTTCACCTGCTGGGCGTTCTGGTCGTCGCCCATGCGGCTCCAGTCGCGGTTGCCCATCGGTGGGCGTCTGCCGCCCGGGAATCCGCCACCAGGACCGCCGCCAGGACCACCGCCGGGGCCGCCGCCAGGGCCGCCACCGGGTTGGGCCACGGCCACCAGGGCCGTCATTATCATCACCGCAGCCATCACGACTGCACGTTTCACTTTCATTACATCTTTCATAAGAACATTCATATAATATTTTTTAGTACAGGCATTGCCGGCAAACTTGCATTCCAGCAATTATTTTTTTGTGTGCCTTCGACCAAAGCGGCAGATGCCTTTCACTCAACCACATGGCAAAAACATACCAAACACATACCAACTCTATACTTACATAGAGATGGTATAGAGATGGTATAGAGTTGATATAGATATGAGTGCTCAGAATCTGCACGTTAGACCGAACACAATATAGGGGCGGCGCGACAGCACCGCGGCATAAAAATAAATGACTGTCCGCATTATACCGAAGAAGCCTCGGAGAGGTTTGATCTCAAAACCCCATACGCAGTGTGGGGCGTCGAAAACACCCCCATAGGTGCGTCTCGACCCCGCAGGGCGATGAGCACCGCAGAAAGAAAAAACATGCGGCGAATAAGAGACGCTATTTCGTTTTCTCGCATATTTGCGGATAATCATTAAAAATATTTCAGAATGCGTTTTTTTTAGTATCTTTGCCGACAGGAAAAATATTGACACATGATGAAGAAAACACTTTTAATCATCGCATTGACAAGTCTTTACTCCATAGGAGCGATGGCTCAGGACAACGCCGTACGTGGCAAATACTTCGACCGCAACACCGTGACGCTCTTCGATTCAACAGGTGTTTATATGGAAGAGTCCGGGTTGAGCCATGTACTGACCCACCGACTTGTAAAAGCCATAAGCTTCAAGGGTTGCGCCTCACTGAGCACCATCAAGATGGATTATGACCCACTGTCGGCCTACTGTGAAATCGACCGCCTGCTGGTGCATCGTGCCGCCACGGGCAAGACCGACACCTTGCTCTGGCCCGGCCGCGAGCAGAACGTACCGGTGTACGACTACGTGGCGCCGGCCCGCATGATTTACTGGGGTGCCAGCCAGAAGATGGTCGAAGTGGGCCATCTGGACCTCTACGACCAAGTCGAGGTGTGGACCTATAAAAAAGGCTATACCTACGCATTGCTGGCCGACGGATCCGAAGGACCTGCCGGGCTCAACGGCACTTTCGCCGCCCTGCCCGACGACGACAGCCGCTACGTGCCTCCGATGAAAGGCCATTTCTACGACATCGTGCCCTTCTGGAGCACCGAACCCGTCGAGCGCAAAGTCTACCAGCTGAACATCATGGACAGCAAGCAGCTGCAATACAAGGTATACAACGGCAAACTCGACATACGCCGCGAGGCCGCCGACGAGGAAGGCCGCACTCTCTACACCTTCACCGGCACCGACATCATGCCCCTCAAGCGCGAACCGCGCGCCTGGGCCTCGAACGACATCGAGTGCAAACTGCTCCTCTCGACCAGCCCCGACTGGCAGGCCAAGAGCCGTTGGTTCTTCGGCGTCAACGAAGACTACGGCAGCTTCGTCCCCACACCGGAGATGCAGCAGAAGGTGAACGAGATAGTCCGCAACTGTACGACCGAGATGGACAGCATTGCTGCACTGACCCACTGGGTGGCCGACAACATACGCTACGCCGGCATCTCTATGGGCGAAGGCGAAGGCTTCACGCTGCACAGCGCCCAGATGAACATGGACGACCGCTGCGGAGTGTGCAAAGACAAAGCCTCGACCCTCATCGGCATGCTTCGTGCTGCCGGCTTCAAGGCCTATGCTGCCATGACCATGGCCGGCGAACGCATAGACCGCATCCCTGCCGACCAATTCAACCACTCGGTGTGCGCCGTGCAGTTGAGCAATGGCCGCTTCGAGATGCTCGATCCCACCTGGGTGCCCAACGTGCGCGAACTCTGGAGCAGCGCCGAGCAACAGCAAGGCTACCTCATCGGCACCGCCGAAGGATGCGACCTGATGGAGACTCCCCTCTCGCCCGCCGAGAACCACTACATACGCATCATAGGCAACAGCAGCATCGACATGGACGGCACATTGACCGGTACCCTGACCGTCACGGCCGAAGGACAGAGCGACGCCGCTGTGCGCCGCGTCTTCAGCGCCCGTCAAGCCGATTGGCGTGCAAACCTTGAACGCGAACTGTTGCGAATTGCCCCCAACGCCGAGATTCTCGACATACAGCACACCGACCCCGATGCCTACCTCGACCAGCCCGTCAGTATCACCTACAGCTACCGCATACCGCACTACGCCACCGTCGGCAAAGAGGTCATCGAGTTCATTCCCCTCTCGGCCCGCAACATCTTCAAGAGCGCCATGGGACACCTCTCTTTCGACCTGAGCGCCGCAGAGCGCACACAGCCTTTCAGCGACCGCTGCTCGCGTCTGGTAGACATCCGCGAAACCGTCACCCTGCCATTCGCTCCGTCACGGCTGCACTACCCGATGATCGACGGCATCGCCGACCCTGCCGCCAGCTTCGGATGCGGCATTCAGATGAACGGTACAGAGCTGACCTTCGGCGAGCAGGCCGTCTTCGGCAAACGCCGCTATGAGGCCACCGACTGGCCAGCCTTCCGCACCACCGCCATGAACCAGATCACCATGTCGAAAACCCCGATTATTCTCACCAAATAAACATACCGAAATATGAAAAAGATACTTGTCATAGCCGCAATACTTTCTGTATTCAATATAGCCCGCGCCCAGCAACCCGACGCGGTATTCAAACTGATAAAGCATGAGTGGACCGTCAATGCCGACGGCACCAGCGACTATCACTACCGCCATGAGGTGCAGATAATGCGCAACCGCGCCCTGACAGCCTACGCCGACAAAGGCGAAACATTCGTGGTTTACAATCCCGACATCGAAGAGTTGACGGTCAACGAGGTCTACACCGTGCAGGCCGACGGTCGCCGCGTGGAGATGCCCCAGAACGCCTTCATCTACCAGCTGCCGAGCGAATGCACCGACTGCGGCCGCTTCAACCATATGCGTGAACTGGCCATGGTCCACACCGGCATGGAAATTGGCTGCGTCGTGGTGGTCGACTACACCATACACCGCCAGTACAACCTCGTGTGCGAAGAGCTGCCGCTGATGCGCGAATGCCCCGTGCAGCGCTACGAGGTCAGCATCAGCGTGCCAGCAGGGCAGGAACTGAACGTGCAGATGAACAAGAGCCCCGAGGATATGCCCTTTGCCGTGAACCAGCGCCAGACCTCGACCAAATACAGTCTGACGGCCCGCAGCATACCGCAGATGCCCAACGAGCCGTATATGCCTGACGGCATCTGCCCCACCCTGCGCCTGATGAACGGCACACCGGAGTGGACCCCCACATTCGACGAGGCCGCCTTCTACGGTGCCGAAGAGGCCATGGGCCAGACCATGACGAGTCGCGATGCCAAAGAGAACGCCGTCGCAGCACGCAACTTCTTCATCGACAACATCCATCTCAACGACATCAGCCCCAAACACCTCGGCTATACGCACGCCACCGCCGCCGAGACCTGGAAGAGCGGTTGCGGCACCGCCGCCGACAAGGCCAACCTGCTGGCCGCCGTCCTCCGGAGCGAAGGTTTCCGCGCCCGCGTCATGGGTGAGCAGATGGACCAAGTGGGTGTGATGATAGACACGCTTGAATACACTCTCGACGTACGCCACCGCACACCGCTGACCCTCGTCGGAGAAGCCAAAGATGAGGTAGACACCGTGAGCATGACCACCACCATAACAAATCCCAAACTCGACACCCTGACAGATGGATTCTACCGCCTCGATATCAGAGCTCCCTACAGCACCCTCGACGCACGCCGACTGCCGCTGCAGCGCACCATGCCGCTGCAAGCCAAGGCATGCCACGTGGACATCGACATCACCTACACCCTGCCCAAGGGAGTGAAGATGGTCGGCAAAGCCATAAGCGAGACCAAGACATACGAGGGCGTGGGCAGCCTGACGATAAACGTGAAGCAAAGCGGCAAGAAGCTCGTAGTGAGCCGCCGCCTGACGCTTGACAACAGCATCGTGGAACCGAAAGACTACACCAACTACCGCGACCTGCTGGCCACATGGCAGAGCTATAACAACATAACACTGCAGAGCAAATGATGTGGATTATATTCATCGCGCTGACAGTCATCTCGATGATTGTCAGCAAAAATGTGGAGAGCAAATTCAAGAAATACTCCCACATACGCACCGAAGGCGGCCTGACGGGCCGCGAGGTGGCCGAACAGATGCTGCGCGACCACGATATACATAACGTGCAGGTACAGATGGTTCAGGGGACGCTGACCGACCATTACAACCCGGCCAACCGCACGCTCAACCTGAGCCCCGACGTGTACAACGGCATCTCGGTGGCAGCGGCAGCTGTGGCGGCCCACGAATGCGGCCACGCCGTGCAGCACGCCGTAGGCTATGCACCGCTGAGCCTGCGTTCTGCGCTGGTGCCTGTGGTCAACTTCAGCAGCCGCATAGCCCCATGGGTCATCATGGCCGGCCTGCTGCTGATCAAGGCATTCCCCTCGCTGATGCTTATAGGCATTGCCCTTTTTGCAGCATCGGCGCTCTTCTCGCTCGTGACCCTGCCGGTGGAGCTCAATGCTTCGTCGCGGGCCTTGCAGTGGATAGAGAGCCACTCTGTCACCTCGCCCGAAACACACCGCTACGCCACCAGCGCGCTGCGTTCGGCCGCCTACACATACGTGATGGCAGCCGTCACCAGCCTGGCCACATTGGCCTACTACGTAATGATTTACCTCGGCAGGAAATAATCAGTAACGATAGATATTAAAGTTCAAGGCTGACGCATCGATGTAGACATCACGGTGCGTCAGCCTTGAACTATAAACTATAACCTTTTATTCAGCCGCGTTAGCGGCGGCACATTTTAGCCGTGGGCCTGCGCCCACGGGACACTTTTAGTAGCTTCTCTCCGAGACGCGGGGTGCGCATCTCCCCACACTTCCGTGTGGGGTTATTGAGAGTAATGCCTCTTCGAGGCAATCTATAGAAGTCATCACCGACATCCAAACCTTAAACCTTAAACCTTAAACCTTAA
>JAFVWV010000176.1 GCA_017501495.1 Bacteroidales bacterium
GCTGTTCATCTTCATCTCGGTGCTCTACTTCACCTCGAAGATGAACAGCGGGCTGTAGAGGTTGACGATGCCGGGTATGAAGTTGAAGTAGTAGTCGGTCACCACCATCCAGAAGGTGGCGTGGTGGCTGAGGAAGTTGTCGAGCTTCTCGCTGACGTCGAAGGTGATGATGATGACTATGATAAGCGCCAAGGCCAACAGGAAGGTCTTGATGTATTTGAGCAGTATGTATCTGTCGAGTCGGTAGTAGCGCATCAATCGTCTTTCGGTGTAGGTTGTTTTAAGTTGTCCTGGGAGGCCCTATGAAGTCTTAGGAAGCCTTAGGACAACCTTGGATAACCCAGGATGACCTAAGGCTTCTTATGGCTTTCCTTCTAAGCCTCTCTTGATACCATTACAGCAGTTTTTTCTGGAAGTTGGTGAGGCTTTCGAGGACGTTGGTCTTGACGTGGATGAATTCGTCGACGCCGTAGCTCTTGTAGGTCTCGACCATCTCTTTCGGGAAACCGGCGAGCACGATGCTCTTCACCTTGCCGCGGAGCAGGTCGCATGCGGGTTTGGTGAGGTCGGCGTATTCGTCGTCGCTCGAGCAGAGCACCACGACTTCGGCGCCGCTTTCGAGGGCAGCCTTGGCGCCTTCTTCGGGTGTGGCGAAGCCGGGGTTGTCAATGATTTCGTAGCCTGCCACGCCGAAGAAGTTGGTGGCGAAGCCTGCGCGAGCCTTGCGCATGGTGAGGTCGCCGTAGGTGAGCAGGAAGACGCGCGGGCGGTGGCTGCTGCGCTCGGTCTGCAGGCGCAGTGCCTCGAAGGCTTCGGCGCCGCGGTAGGGCTTGAGGGTGCGCACCTCGGTGCCGCTCTCGGCGCACTGGCAGCCGCATCCGGTGTGCTCTATCTTCTCGCCCATCTTCTCGAGCAGGTTGGGGTATTGGTTGGTGCCGACGATGGTGGTCTTGCGGGTGGCTATGTCGAGGTCGCGCTGGCGGGCAGTGGCCTCTACCTCGTCCTGCACCAGTCCGGCGCGGAGGGCTTTGCACATGCCGCCGGCCTGTTCCACTTTGAGGAAGTGCTCCCAGGCGCCGCGGGCTATCTGGTCGGTGAGGTTCTCGATGTAGTAGCTGCCGGCTGCGGGGTCGACGATTTTGTCGAGGTAGCTCTCTTCTTTGAGCAGCAGCTGCTGGTTGCGGGCGATGCGGTAGCCGAAGTCGTCGGCCTCTTTGTAGGCACCGTCGAAAGGCAGCACCGAGATGGAGTCGGCACCGGCCACGGCACTCGACATGGCCTCGGTGGTGGAGCGCAGCATGTTGACGTAGGGGTCGTAGACCGACTGGTTCCAGCGCGAGGTGGTGGCGTTGATGAAGAGTTTGTAGGGGCAGTCGCATTCGGGCTTGTATTGCTCGACGATTTTGCTCCAGAGCAGTCGTGCGGCGCGTATTTTGGCAATCTCCATGAAGTAGGTGCTGCCCACGCCGACGTTGAGCACCACCGAGCGGCCGGCGTGCTCCATCTTGCAGCCGAGGTCGGTCAGACGGCTCACCATCTCGTTGGCGGCGGCCAGGCTGAAACCGAGTTCCTGCACGATGTTGGCTCCGGCGTTGTGCAGCTGCTGGCCGTTGATGGTCAGCACGCGGAATTTGGGCAGCGCCTCGTGGGCGTATTCGACGAGCTCTTTGGCCATCTGCATGTCGCCTTCCTCGCCGCGGTGGAAGCGGCCGTGGTTCAGGGCGTAGCGGAAGGGGTCGAAGTCGACGGAGCCGCAGAGCTCCTCGGGCTTGTAGCCTTCGCGTTTGGCGTATTCGACGTAGAGGCGGAGCAGCTGCAGGTAGTCGGTGCTGCAGAGGAAGTTGATGCTCACGGCGTTGATGTAGATGCCACGGAAGAGGACGGCCATGTCGTCGACGCTGGCTATCTGCTTGGCGCAGAGGCCGAGCGAGGTGGCACCGCGGCTGACGGCGTCGAGGGCTATGCGGTTGGCCTCGGCCGGGTCGGCCACGTGGATGTCCTGGCGCACCTCCCACACGTTGTCGGCGGTGTGTTTGCCGCGGGTGTAGGGCTCCTGGCCGGGGTTGCTGTCGAGGTATTCGAGGCCTTCGAGGTCTTCGGCACGGTAGTAGGGCTTCACCTTGAAGCCTTCGATGGTGCGCCACACGAGCTTCTTCTCGTAGTCGGCTCCTTTGAGGTCTTTTTTGATCACTTCTTCCCATTTCTCGGTCGAGACTGGGGGGAATTCGCTGAACAACTTGTTGTCTTCCATTATATTGTATCGTTTGTTGTTTTAGTCGTGTAAAGTGCAAAGATAATAATTTTATTTATTTCCTCAAAAAAATATTTTCGTCAGGTCTGAATCCGGGTGCCGTCGGGTAGCCTACCGGTTCGGCCGTTGTACAGTACTTGTACAGTACTTGTACAGTATATGTACGCTTTATAAACGTACAAGTACTGTACAAGTAGCGTACATATAGCGTACAACGAGGCTCCAGGTGCCTTTTGATGATGCTGCAAGATATTGAAAACGCGGATGTTGAAAAATAGGGGGTCGTTTTTTTGAGGCTCTTTTTCCGGCATGTGGAGCGCGAATGGATATTTTTTTGTATCTTTGCAGCCGATTTCGACACAGCACTGTCTATGCATCAACCGTTCATAATATGCAATGCGTCGGCCGGTTCGGGCAAGACCTTCACCCTCGTCAAGGAATACCTCAAGATGGCCTTTGCGGGCGGCGAGGCCGAGGTCGACCGCCGTTTCCGCTCCATACTGGCCATCACCTTCACCAACAAGGCCGCGGGCGAGATGAAGGCCCGCATCATGCGCGAGCTCGACAGCATCGGGTCGGGCAGCCTCGACCCGCAGGGGGGCGACATGGCTTCGGCCATACTGCGCGAGATGCCTGGCCTCAAGGCCGACAGCCTGGCCCGCATGGCTCGGCGGCTGCACAGCGTCATCCTGCATCACTACACCGACCTCTCGGTCAGCACGATAGATAGCTTCATGCACCGTATTGTGCGCACCTTCGCCCACGACCTGGGACTGCCGATGAATTTCGACGTGGCCATCGACCAGCAGCGGCTGATCGACGACGCCGTGGCGGCCCTCATGTCGCTCGCCGGCACCGAGGGACAGCAGGAACTCACCTCCCTGCTGCAGGCTTTCGCCGACAGTCGCATGGAGGACGACAAGGGCTACAATATCGAGCTTCTCATGGCCCGGCTGGCCCGGCAGCTCTTCCGTGAAGACGTCGAAGAGCATCTGGAGGGGCTCGGCAAGCTTTCGCTCGGCGATTTCGACGAGCTGCACCGGCGCTATACCGCCGAGGTGCGCCGGTTCAAAACCCAGGTGGCCGCAGCCGGTGCCGAGATGATAGACCTGCTGCACGGAGCCGGCCTCGACGAGAGCGTCTGCAGCTACGGCCGCAAGGGGTTCTACGGCTACTTCTGCAAGCTGCGCGACGGCATCGTGGCCGAGCCCTCGTCCTCGGCCCGTACGGTGGCCGCCTTCGAGGGGCAGAAGTTTGTCGGCGCCAAGGCGTCGGCCATGGAAAAAGCCGCCGCCGCGGCCGCGGCTCCGGCGCTGACGGCTAAGTATGGCGAAATCAAAGCCCTCTTCGACGCAGGGTGGGTGCGCTACAACACCAACCGGGCGCTGCTCGGCAACCTCTACTCGATGGCCTTGCTCAGCATCCTCAACCGCGAGATGATGTCTGTGAGCCGCGACAACGAGGTGGTCCACCTCAGCCTCTTCAACCGTTTGATCAACCGCGTGGTGCAGGAAGAGGGCAACCAGGCACCGTTCATCTACGAGCGCCTCGGCAACCGCTATCGACACTTTCTGATCGACGAATTCCAGGACACCTCGGTCAAGCAGTGGCACAACCTCGTGCCGCTGATAGAGAACGGCGTGGCGCAAGGCGCCGAGTCGCTGGTGGTGGGCGACGGCAAACAGGCCATCTACCGCTTCCGCCAAGGCGACGTGCGCCAGTTCGCCGCCCTGCCGCGCGTCGAGGGCATGACCGGCCACGGCCAGACCCTCGGCCTCGACGGCAACTACCGCTTCGAACAGCTCAAAACCAACTACCGCACCGGGCGCGCCATCATCGACTTCAACAACCGCTTCTTCTCATGGCTGGCAGGCGGCGTCTATGCCGACAACCCGCTCGTGCAGCAGCTCTACGTCGGCGGCGGGCGGCAGGGCGACGAAGCCCTGCGCCAGGAGTGCGCCAAGAGTTTCGACGGCTATGTGGGCCTCAACTTTGTAGGCAAGGCCGAGGCCGGCGACACCGACGTGCACGAAGCCATCTACCGCCGCATACTGCAGACCATCGAAATGCTCGTCGGCGAGCGTGGCTACCGCTACGGCCAGATCTACATCCTGGCCCGCAGCAACGCCTCCCTCTCGGCCATCAGCGACTACCTCCTGCAGCACAGCGGGGTGCCGCAGACCTCGACCGAATCGTTCTACCTGCGCGAGAGCCATGCCGTCATGGCGCTGGTGGCCGTGCTGAGGCTTGTCCACAACCGTGCCGACCGCGTGGCGCAGGCCGACCTCGACTATCGCCTGCAGGTGCTCGGCATCGGCGCGCAGGTCGACCTCGACGCGCTGTCGTCGCTCGACATTTACGACCTCTGCGAAGAAGCCGTCCGCCAGCTGCACCTCGACGACATCGACAAGCCCTACGTCGCCTCGCTGCTCAACCGCGTGGCAGCCTTCGCCGCCCGCCACCGCCAGAACGTCGGCGACTTCCTCGAATGGTTCGATGAGCAGCCGACGCTCTCGGCGGCCTCGTCTGACGGCATCGACGCCGTGCAGCTGCTCACCATCCATAAAGCCAAGGGCCTGGAGGCCCCGGTGGTCATCTGCCCGCTCTTCTACGGACGCGAATATCCGGCCGAGATGTGGGTCGACGTGCCCGGCGGCGACGGCAAGCAGCTGCCCACGGCCTACGTCAGCCTCGACGCCACCGAGCCCACCGCCTTCGAGCCCCAGCGCCTCGAAGAGCAGATGCTCAGCGAGGTCGACGACCTCAACGTGCTTTACGTCGCGCTCACGCGTCCGATAGAGCAATTGTATGTCTTCTCGCCCGACCCGCACGACATCAAGACGCCGCGCGACCGCGACCTGCGCTATCCCGCATTGCTGCGGGCCTTCGCCGACAGCGAAGGCCTCGAATTCGGCGACCCCCGCCTCTGCAGCCTGCAGGGCGCCAAGGAACGAAAAAAAGAAACCGTAGGCGTCGGCTCGCTCGCCTTCAGCGACTGGACCGAACGCGTCAGGGTGGCTTCGCCGTCGGAGAAAGCCCTCGAGCCGCTGATGGAAGAGAGGGTGCGCTTCGGCATCTATGCCCACGACCTTATGGCCGGTGTGCTTCATGCCGACGATGCCGCCGACGCCATGCGCCGCTTCGCCGCGCGCCAGCCCCTCGCCGACGATGAGCGCCGCCGCCTCGAACAGCTGCTGCAGGGCGTGCTGGCCAACCCCGACGCCGCCCGCTTCTTCGACAGCCGCTACGATGTGCGCAACGAATGCGAGATAATGATCGACGGCCGGCAGATGCGCCCCGACCGCGTCGTGATGGCCGACGGCCAGACGTGGGTCGTCGACTTCAAGACTGGCCACCCTATGCCGAAATACGAAGAGCAGCTGCGGCAATACTGCCAGGCCATCGGACGCATGGGCTACCCCGACCCGTCGGGCTACATCATCTACCTACAACCGGAAGTGAAAGTGGTCAGGATGTGCTGAAAACGAAACATGCAAATGTTAAAATATGTTTTTTTTCACAATCTTTTGTTGGTAATTTGATTTTTTTTCGTAATTTAGCGGCGTGAAACAAAGGGTGCAGAATACCCTCGAAAATGAAATAAACGACTAAAAAATAACGATATGGAACTGAAGAAAAATCCGAAGGCCGACCTTGAAAAGCGTCGCGGACTCTACCTCGAGATAGGTCTCGTGGTGATTATGGCCGTCGCGTTGGTTGCCTTCGAGTGGAAGAGCTACGACCAAGAGCAGGTTGAGGTGGTGCAGCGCACCGCCGACGACGAGGTCGAGGATGTCATCATCCAGACCCAGCAGGAAGAACTGCCTCCCCCTCCGCCACCCGAGCAGCCCGAGGTGACCACTGAACTTAACGTCATTGAAGACGATGCCGAGTCGGAGAATGAGGTCGATATGAGCTCCTTCCAGCGTCAGGAAGAGGCCACCAACATCGAGATCACTCCCGTCAAGATCGAGGAAGAAGAGGAAGAGGACGAACAGGAAATCTTCCAGGTTGTGGAGAACGACCCTGAATTCCCCGGCGGCGTCGAGGCTATGTACAAGTACCTTGCACAGAACATCAAGTATCCGCAGCTGGCCCGCGAGAACAACATCACCGGCAAGGTGTATGTCGAGTTCGTTGTCGAGAAAGACGGCTCGGTGAGCAACGTCAAGGTGCTCCGCGACATCGGCGGCGGTTGCGGCCAGGAGGCTGTCCGCGTGGTCAAATCCATGCCCAAGTGGAGCCCCGGAAAGCAGCGCGGCAAGGCTGTCCGTGTGCAGTACAGACTCCCGGTCAACTTCAACCTGCGCTAATCCTTGATAAGCGTCAATAATCTGTCGGTGCAGTTCACGGGCACCGACCTATTCAGCGGGGTGACGTTCAACGTCGGAGACCGCGACAGAATTGGACTTGTCGGCATGAATGGTGCCGGCAAGTCCACTCTTTTGAAGATACTCTGCGGTTGGCAGGAACCGGAGCACGGCACCATCGTCATGGCCGCCGGACAGACAGTGGGCTACCTGCCGCAAGAGATGGTGCCCGACGCTGTGGGCACTGTCATCGAAGAGGCTCTGACGGCTTTCAGCGCACTCGACGACCTGGAGCGCGAACAGGAACGCCTGATCACCGAGATAGCCGAACGTACCGACTACGAGAGCGCCGAATACACACGACTGCTCGAACGCCACAACGAGGTGACCGAGCACCTGGCCCTGCTCGGCGGCGGACGCCGCCAGGAACAAGCCGAAAAGGTTCTGCTCGGACTCGGTTTCAAGCATTCCGACTTCGACAGGCCGGTGGCTGTGTTCAGCGGCGGCTGGCAGATGCGCGTCGAGCTCGCCAAACTCCTGCTCCGCCATCCCGACTTTCTGCTCCTCGACGAACCTACCAACCATCTCGACATAGTATCCATACAATGGCTCGAGAACTACCTTGCCTCTTATAGCGGCGCGGTGGTGCTCGTCAGCCATGACCGCACGTTCCTCGACAATATCACCAAGCGCACCATCGAGATTACGGCCGGCCGCATATACGACTATAAATGCCCCTATTCGGAATACGTGGTGCAGATGCAGGAACGCCGCGCCAGCCAGATGGCCCAGCTGTCGGCCCAGCAGCGCCAGGTGGCCCAGATAGAGGCTTTCATCGAACGTTTTCGCTACAAGGCCACCAAGGCCAAGCAGGTGCAGAGCCGCGTGAAGATGCTCGAACGCATGGAGGAGATAAAGGTCGACGAGGTCTCGACGGAGAGCATCCATTTCCAATTTCCCCCGGCACCGCACAGCGGCAAGATAGTGGTCGAGGCCAAAGGCCTGGGCAAGGCTTACGGCGACAACCAGGTGTTCGACGGGGTCGACTTTCTGCTCACCGCCGGACGGAAGGTGGCCTTCGTAGGCCGCAATGGCGAGGGCAAGTCGACCATGGCCAAGATTATCGTTGGCGACATCAACGACTACACCGGCACGTTCAAGCTCGGCGCCGGTGTGGCGCTGGGCTACTATGCCCAGAACCAGGCGGCCATGCTCAACCTCGACAAGACGGTCTTCGAGACCATCGACGACATAGCCCAGGGCGATATACGACCCAAGATACGCAACATCCTTGGCAGCTTCTTGTTCAACGACGACGATATCGACAAGAAGGTGAAGGTGCTCAGCGGTGGCGAGAAAGCCCGTCTGGCGTTGGCCAAGTTGTTGCTCACGCCGAGCAACCTGCTCATCCTTGACGAACCGACCAACCACCTCGACATGAACAGCAAGGACATCCTGAAGAATGCCCTGCTGCAGTATACGGGTACGTTGATTGTGGTGAGCCACGACCGCGATTTCCTCAGCGGCTTGACAGACGAACTCTATGAGTTCCGCGACGGCGCGGTGCACGAGTTCAAGGGCGACATAATGGAGTTTTTGGAAAATCAGAATAATCAGATTATTCAGAATAATCTGAATAGCCAGAGCAATCAGAGTAATCAGAAGGCCCCGTCGGCGGGCAAGGCTGCCTACGAGCAAAGCCGCGAGCGCGAACGCGAACGCCGAAAGCTGCAGAATGTGGTGAAACAGAAGGAACAGGAAATCGAAGCCCTCGAGGCGGAGATATCCAAGCGCGACACCATTCTGGCGAGCGGTGAGGCACAGTCACCTGACTTCTATAAGGAATACCAATCGCTCAAGGACCAATTGGAACAGAAAATGGGCGAGTGGGAAGAGGCCGTCATAGCCGCGGAAGAATAGAGGAAAACGAATGCGGGCAGCTCGACAGAGCTGCCCGCATTCGTTCGTTTATATTGCCTCGGCGGCGGTGTGGGCGGTGCTGAAGGCTATCTGGAGGTTGTAGCCGCCGGTGTCGGCATCGAGGTCGAGCAGTTCGCCTACGATGTAGAGGCCTTTTACAAGGCGGGATTCCATGGTTTTGGGGTTCACTTCGGCCAGCGACACGCCACCCTGTGTCACCACGGCCTCGTTGAAGTCGTGAGTGCCGGTGAGTGTGAACTCCACCCCCTTGAGCCAGCGACCGAGGCGGCGGCGCTCTTCGCCGGTGATTTGATGCAGGCGTTTGTAGTATTCGATATGCAGGTGCTTCAAGGCCATCGGAATCAGCTCGGCAGGCAACCAGAGGCGCAGGGCGTCGTTGAAGACGCGTGTGCCGTTTTGGTCGATGTCGGCCTGCAGGCGCCGATCCATCTGCTCGGGCGTGAGCCCGGGTTTGAGGTCGAGCCGCGCCGTGAGGGTCTGCTTTTCATGCAGCGGGCGCGTGGCCATGCGGCTGGCGCTAAGCACCAGCGGACCGGCGAGGCCGTCGTAGGTGAATGTCATTTCGCCCACGGCAGAATTGAAGATTGTGGATTGTGAGTCTGAGATGGAAAGCTGTACATTCTTCAGCACGAAGCCCACCATCTCTTCCGGTATCTTTTCTTCGCATCGCAGTGCAACGAGCGAGGGTACGGGTTCGACGATGGTGTGGCCCAGGTCGGCTGCCATGCGCATGCCGGCGCCGGTGCTTCCGGTGGTGGGGTAGGAGAGGCCTCCGGTGGCCAGGATTACGCGGCGGCATGGGATGCGCTCGCCGCGGTCGAGGACAACGCCGGTGGTTTGCCCGTCGAGGGTCTCGACAGCTTTTACGGTGGTGTTTTTGCGGATGGTGACGCCGGGATTGCCTTCCAGCTCCTGGATGAGGGCCATAAAAATGTCGAGAGACTTGCCGCTGGCCGGGAACACGCGGCCGCCGCGCTCTTCAGTCAGAGCCACGCCGCGTTGCTCGAACCATTGCATAAGCTCCTGATTGAAGAAGCGTCCGTAGGCATTGCGTAGCCATACCCCGCCGCTCTGGCCGGGCTTCTTGGTGGTGCCGGCGGTGGATGAGCCTATGTGTGGCAGGGTGTCACGCAGGGGAGCCGTGTTGGTGAGGTTGCAGCGCCCTTTGCCGGTGATGCGCAGCTTGCGTCCGGCTTGGTCCATCTTCTCGAGCAGCAGCACGCGCAGACCGCGTTCGGCAGCGGTGCAGGCTGCCATCAGTCCGGCGGCGCCGCCGCCAACGACAATCACGTCATAATCCATAAGCCTGGACGGGTCTTTGTTTAAACCTTGGCGGCCACGTTGATATAGTCGGTCGGATGGATGCAGAGCACCGGAATCTGCGAGCGGTGGACAATCTGCTGAGCGTTGGTGCCGAGGAAAAGCTGGCTCAGGAAGCGGTCCTGCTCGGTGTTTATCACAAGCATGTCGGCTTTGCATTCGTCGGCGTATTGCAGCAGCGTGTCGCAGTAGTTGCTGTACTTGCGTATTTCAAAGCTGTATTTGATCCCTTCGCGGTCGAGGTAGTCTATGGATTGCTGCACGTAGGTGCGCAGGGCGCTTTCTTCTTCCTTGAGGTCGAGCAGGCCGAGGATTTTGACTTCAGCGCCGAATATTTTGGCCATCGAGGCTGCGGGTGGCACTTTCTGGCGTGAGTTGGCGTTGACGCGGATGGGAACTACGATGGTGTTGAGTTGCTCGCGGAATTCGTAGCCTTGGCGCACAGTCAGCACCGGACACGGCGAGTCCTGTACGATGCGCACCGC
The DNA here is from genome assembly GCA_017501495.1 of Bacteroidales bacterium. Taxonomy (GTDB): domain Bacteria; phylum Bacteroidota; class Bacteroidia; order Bacteroidales; family P3; genus Colimorpha. Next base: position 10,308 of record JAFVWV010000176.1, read on the forward strand.
TTGACTGCCCATCCAGTATTTCTCGAAGCCGGAGGCTCCGTTGGTGCCGATGACAATCATCGGAGCAAGTTCGCGTATGGCGGTGGTGGATATGGCAACGGCCACCTTGCCGGTGGCTATGAACCAGCGTATCTCGCCGTATTTCATTAAAGGTTTAAATTCTTCGCAGAGGCTGCGCAGTTTGTCCTCAGCCAGGTGGGTCATGACCTCCATCTGGTCAGAGTCGATCAGTTTCTTCTCGCGGCGCACCCACATCAGGATAATGTCGCTCTGCAGGTGGTTGGCCACATCGACGGCGTAGCGCAGGGCTACATAGGCTCCTTCCGAAAAATCGGTTCCTACTATTATCGGTTTCATTCTCTTGGTTTTATGTCGATACTTTTTTTTATGAGAACGTCGTTGTTCGCTTTTTATTGTATAGCAGGCTGTTTTTTTGTCGATTTTGTCATGCAAGGCTTCGCCCGCACCCCCTCCACCGTCGCCGCTGACGTTTCGTATCGGACGTGATGTCAAGCAGATGCATTCCGCTCATCGCCATGACAACAGCATGTCGTGCCTATGTCAACTCTATGCCTGTATAGGGATGATATAGGGATGGTATAGAGATGGTATAGAGTTGATGCGAATTCATGTGCTGTCAATCAGGGTGTTGCATGTTGCCGTGCCGGAGGGTGTGCTGTGCCGTTTTTTTCGTAGTCACGACCCCGTTGCAAGTTACGGCATCTGGCGTTTTTTTGTGTTTTTCTGTTCATATTGAAAAAAATGTGTATCTTTGCACCATGAACGATAACCTCGACAGTCGCAGTATCTCTGCGCAAGAGAAAGATATAGAGCGTGCGTTGCGCCCTTCCGGTTTCGACAGCTTTGCCGGCCAACGGCAGGTGGTGGAGAACTTGAAGGTCTTCGTCCGCGCCGCCAAGGAGCGCGGCGAGCCGTTGGATCATGTACTCCTGTATGGCCCTCCGGGACTGGGTAAGACTACGCTGAGCAATATTATAGCCAACGAGTTGGGTGTGAGTATCAAGACCACATCGGGCCCGGTGCTCGACAAGCCGGGCGACCTGGCTGGACTGCTCACCTCGCTGCAGCCTAACGATGTACTCTTTATAGACGAGATACACCGCCTGTCACCGGTGGTCGAGGAGTATCTCTACAGTGCCATGGAGGACTTCCGCATTGACATCATGATAGAGAGTGGACCTGCGGCCCGTTCGGTGCAGCTGAACCTCAAGCCGTTCACCCTCATTGGCGCCACCACACGCAGCGGTATGCTTACCGCCCCGCTTCGAGCCCGATTCGGCATCAACTGCCGCCTCGAATACTACGATGCAGAGACCCTTACAAAGATTGTGAACCGCTCGGCTGCACTTTTGCAGGTCAAGATAACCAGCGAGAGCGCCATCGAGATAGCGCGTCGCTCACGTGGTACACCGCGAATAGCCAACAGACTACTGCGGCGGGTGCGCGACTTTGCACAGGTCAAGGGCGATGGCACTATTACACTCGACATTGCCCGTTACGCCCTTCAAGCCCTCAATGTGGACCGCAACGGCTTGGATGATATGGATATCCGTATCTTGACCACTATTATCGACAAGTTCAAGGGCGGGCCTGTGGGTGTCAATACGATAGCCACTGCTGTCGGCGAAGACGCCGGTACCGTGGAGGAGGTCTATGAGCCTTATCTCATACAGGAGGGCTACCTTATGCGCACTCCGCGCGGTCGCGAATGCACCATGCTCGCCTACCAACACCTCGGCAAAATAAAAACCAACGGCAATCAGCAGGAATTGTTCTGAACTATGAAGAAGGCCGGACTGATACTGCTGTTTGTTGCAATGGTTCTGCCTGCCATGGGACAGTGGGCACTTATGGATTTGCCGTATTTCCCTACGCATACTGCCAAGCCTATCAAAGTGATACGCGCTTATTCTATCGATACTTTGTCCGGTGCACGGATGCTGAAGCATACAGAGTACTATGACCGCCACGGATACAGTGCTGACACCGCCTATCGCAATGTGTATGACGATCTGGGCCGCCTGGTTTTGCACGAGACTTATCAATGGGTCAGTTCCTCCGCCAACCCGATGCCGCGCCGCGAAATGATGTCACGATGCAGTTTCGAGTATGCCGCTGACGGTATTGTGCAGCATGTCAAGCGTGAGAGTTTCGGCAAGTATCATGAGGGCGTAAGCGAATACCGGCTCTATTCTCACAAGGTGCATCCCCGTTTCGGTCTTACGGAATGTGTCTATGTTATTGATTGGGGAAAGGAATATAGCGACACGCTTCGCTATTTGTGCGAATATGATTCCGTAGGGCGCATGCTGCATGAGTATTGCAACGACGAGGGAGATGGATACCGAGACAGGAAGCTCTTCTATGATGCTTTGGGCCGCATTGTCGCCAGCAGAACCTATTATTATGAATCGTGGGATACGCTCGACTATAACTATGATGCCAACGGAATCCTTGTTTCGCAGACAGGAAAGATGTACAATCTGGACATGGAGGCCGACGTGACCATCACCTTCCGTCCCGACGGCACTCGCAAGGAACGCCGTGAGCATTGGATAAACTATGATGACCCGATGGATATATCCGATGAATACTATCGCTATGATGAGCGCGATGTGCTTGTCTATGCGAAATCCCCTATGGGTATCATCGAATACGAAATAGAATACTGGGAATAAATAAAAAGATATAATATGCGAACACTTGTTAAGAATATCTAGGAATTAGTGGGAGTGGAGAGCACTCCGCAGCTGCGCAAGCAGGGCAAGGAGATGGCGCAGATGGAGACCGTCAAGGACGCCTACCTCCTGGTGGAGGACGACAAGATCCGCGGCCTCAGCTACGAAGAGATTGCCAAGCGTGGCGGCGGCATCCTCAACTCGGCCAAAGCCACCGCTGCGGCCTGCGGCCCAAGATCCACGCCAACGAGATGGCCATCTCGGGCGGCGTGCTGACCCTATTCTCAATGTAGGACAAGGCCAACCCCGCCAAAATATACATCCTTGAAATCTACGCCGACAGCACCGCCTACCAAAAGCACATCCAGACTGCACACTTCAAGCGCTACAAGGAAGGTACTGCCAAGATGGTGCATAGCCTGAAACTCATCGACCTAACCCCGTTGGTGCCGTTGAGAACAAAACAACAGTAAGTGACGGGAGTCTTCGCCGACCGTTCTGCATCGTTGCAAAGAGGCTTCTGGCTTAGCCGCAACCACATCGTCAGGCTATAGTCCTCCGTCGCCATCATGTGCTGCCAAAGACTGTGAACGCCGCTGAAATAAAATCAAATGCAGTGCACAACACCAAGCTGCGCGGTGAAGCGCTAATTGATGTTTCGTTTTTTTTCGTAAATTTGCATTTGGAAACATAATGTTCCGCATTGCTTTAAATGATTGAACAATAAGACTAAAGAGATGAACATACTCCTACTCAACGGCAGCCCCAACGCCAACGGCTGCACTTATACCGCCCTCGCCACAGTGGCCGGGGAGTTGGAAAAGAACAGTATTTCAACAGAAATCATCCATGTGGGCCACAAGGATATCCGTGGTTGTCTGGGTTGCGGCAAATGCCAAGAGTTGGGCCATTGCGTGTTTGACGATCTGGTGAACGAGATTGCCCCCAAGTTGGAGGCCGCCGACGGTCTGGTGGTGGGCTCGCCGGTCTACTATGCCGGTCCAAACGGTACGCTGACCAATCTGCTGGACCGCCTCTTTTTCAGCGCCGGCTACCCCCTGCGTATGAAGGTGGGCGCCGCAGTCTGTTCTGCCCGCCGCGCCGGCACCACGGCCACCCTCGACCGGTTGAACAAGTACTTCACCCTGGCCGAAATGCCTATCGTCAGCAGCCGCTACTGGAACATGGTACACGGCCACACGCCCGACGAGGTGCGCCGCGATGAAGAAGGACTTCAGATTATGCGCGTACTGGGGCGCAATATGGCCTTTCTTGTCCGCGCTATAGCCGCCGAGCGCGCCGCACATGGGCTGCCCGAAGAGGAACCGCAACGAATCAATACCAACTTTATCAGATAGCAAGATGACGATAAAAGAGATTGATGTCAAGAGCGTGATGACCAAGTCGAACCTGCCGGTCAGCGACTTCTCTGTCAACACCTACGTGGGCTGCGCCCATGCCTGCAAGTACTGCTACGCCTCGTTCATGAAGCGTTTCACCAACCATCCCGAACCGTGGGGCGACTTTGTGGACGTGAAGCGTTGGCCCGACATCAAGAACGCCAGACGCTATGCAGGCAAAGAGGCTTTTCTCGGCTCGGTGACCGACTGCTACCAGCCCTGCGAGGCCAAATACAAGCGCACCCGCGCGCTGCTGGAACAGCTGCAGGGTAGTGGCATACGCATCAGCATCGCCACCAAGAGCGACCTCGTGCTACGCGACCTCGACCTCATAAAAACCTTCCCCGGCGCCCGCGTCAGCTGGAGCATCAACACCCTTGACGAGGACTTTCGCCGTGAGATGGACCGCGGCGTGAGCATCGAGCGGCGTCTGGAGGCTATGCGCCAGTTCTATGAGGCTGGCATCGACACCACCTGCTTCATCTCGCCCATCTTCCCCGGCATCACCGACGTCGAGGCCATCATCGAACGCGCCAAAGGCCAGTGCAACCTCGTGTGGCTGGAGAACCTCAACCTGCGCGGCGACTACAAAGGACGCATACTGCAGTGGGTGCATGAACACCACCCCAGACTCGACACCCTCTACCGCGACATCTACACCCGCAAAGACCGCACCTATTGGCACGAACTCAACGCCGACCTGAGCCATTTCTGCGCCGACCGCGGCCTGCGCTACGTACGCAACGACGACACCACCCACGCCCGCCACGGCGAGCCCCCAGTGGTGGTCAACTACTTCTACCATGAAGAGATAATCCCCTCGGCCCGCAAAGAGCAGCTGCGCCAAACCCGGACGTGCTGCTGAAAAACAAGTAAAAACAACTAATAAAATACCAACCAACATGAAAAAAGTCATCGTAATTTCAACCAGTCTCCGCCCCGGCGCCACCCACTGCTACCTATACGACGGCAGCGAGGGCAACTGCATCCCGTGGGACACGCTGGCGGAGTTTTTCAGCAAAAATTTATAGACATTGCAGATAAGTAACAGTCAAATCAGAATTCAGCCATGATAAAAGATGTTGTTTTAGTTGGAATAGGTAGTGGGATAGGTGGCATCTGTCGCTATCTTATTTCACTTTGTATGGGCCATGTAGGAAAAGGTTTTCCATGGGGAACATTTGCAGTTAATGTTGCCGGTTGTCTTCTAATTGGAATTTTGTGGGGAGTGACTAGTCGTTTTCAGAACTTATCTTCGGCATTCTCTCTGTTCCTCATCGCTGGATTTTGTGGTGGTTTCACTACTTTCTCAACATTCTCAAAAGAGGGGCTGGCATTGTTGCAGGCCAATAATTACACCTTATTTTCGTTATATGTAGCAGGTAGTGTGGTGTTGGGAATCATAGCAGTAGCATTAGGATATATAGCAACAAAGTAAATCTCATTTATGACCAAGATACAAAACAGACCTAACCCCAATGAGGCTTTCCCCAATCCCAATCTCCCGCGCATCTGCTTCATCAAGAACGTGGTGAAGAACCCTCGTATCATCATCGGCGACTATACCTACTACGATGATGTGGATGGTGCCGAACAGTTTGAGAAGCATGTCACCCATTTCTACGACTTCATTGGCGACCGGCTGATTATCGGCAAGTTCTGCGCCATTGCCAAAGGGATTGAGTTTGTGATGAATGGTGCCAATCACCGCATGGATGGCGTGACCACCTATCCGTTCTATATCATGGGTGGCGACTGGGGCAGCGCCATCGCTCCCGTGAAAGACGAATTGCCTCTGAAGGGCGACACCGTTGTGGGCAATGACGTTTGGATTGGCCAAAATGTAACCATCATGCCGGGCGTCCATATCGGCGACGGGGCCATCATCGGGGCCAACTCGGTAGTGGCCTCCGACATTCCTTCCTATGCTATTGTTGTTGGCAACCCCTGCCGGGTGGTCAAAATGCGTTTTGACGACGAGTTCATCGCCTATCTGTTGAAGTTGAAATGGTGGGATTGGGACATAGAGAAGATTGAGGCCAATTTTGAGGCTCTGTCAAGTAATGATTTGTCATTAATCAAAAAGATAAAAATATGAAAAAAGTCATCGTTATATCAACCAGTCTCCGTCCGGGTTCAAACAGTCACGCTTTGGCGGAGCAGTTCGCCGAAGGTGCGAAGGCAGCTGGACACGAGGTGGAACTCGTCTCGCTGCGCGGCAAGGAAATACGCTTCTGCGTGGGATGCCTCTCATGTCAACAGACGGGCGCTTGCATCTTCAAGGACGATGTGCCGGCCATCATGGAGCGTGTCCTCAATGCCGACGTGGTCTGCTGGGCCACACCCATCTACTACTACGAGATGAGCGGCCAGATGAAGACCCTCATCGACCGCATGAACGCCATGTACCCCAAGGACTACCGTTTTCGCGACGTCTACCTGCTGACCACCGCCGCAGAGGACGACGCCCATGTACCTGCGCGTGCCGAAAGCGGCCTGCAGGGCTGGATAGACTGCTTTGGCAGGTCGGCCCTCAAAGGCCATCTCTTCTGCGGCGGCGTAGGTGGCCCCAACGAGATTGCCGGCAACAGCAGACTGCAGGAGGCCTACAACCTTGGCCAGTCCGTGTAATCGAAATCTCCACCATCATGTCATGATGTTTACTTTATTTTGCCAGTTTAAATAATATTCGTAATTTTGCAGCCGATTTAATGACTGCAAATTATGCTGACACTTATCGAAAATATCAAAGAGCTGGTGCAGGTGGAAACCGGCCGGCGGAAACTGCGCGCCCAAGGCAATGAGATGGCGCAGATGGAGACTGTCAAAGACGCTTACCTCCTCGTCGAGGATGACAAAATAAAGGCTTTCGGGCCAATGAGCGAGTGGAAGACGGAAAGTGGAAAGTGGAAGGTGGACAGAGAAGTGGATGCCACGGGACGGCTGGTTTTCCCGACGTTCTGCGACTCTCACACGCACCTCGTCTATGCCAACTCGCGCGAACATGAGTTTGTTGACAAAATCCGCGGCCTCTCGTACGAAGAGATTGCCAAGAGGGGAGGGGGCATCCTCAACTCGGCCAAAGCCACGGCGGCTGCCTCGGAGCAGGAACTATACGACATGGCATGGCTGCGCCTCGAAGAAGCCATGCGCCTCGGTACCGGTGCCATCGAGATCAAGAGCGGCTATGGTCTAAGCACCGAGAGCGAGTTGAAGCTGCTGCGCGTCATACGCCGCCTGAAAGAGAATTCGCCGCTGACTATCAAGTCCAACTTCCTCGGCGCCCACGGCATCCCGATGGAATACCGCGGCCATCAAGAGGATTACGTTGACCTCGTTATCAACGAAATGATACCGCGTGTGGCCGACGAGGGACTGGCCGACTTCATCGATGTTTTCTGCGACCAAGGCTTCTTCACCGTCGACGACACCGCCCGCATCCTCGAAGCCGGCATCAAGCACGGCATGCGGCCCAAGATCCACGCCAACGAGATGGCCATTTCGGGCGGCGTGCAGGTGGGCGTGAAATACAATGCCATCTCGGTCGACCACCTCGAGCAGATGGGCGATGCCGAAATAGAATGCCTGAAAGGCTCTGACACCATGCCCACCATTCTTCCCGGATGTGCTTTCTTCCTGGGTCTTCCCCTCTCGCCGGCGCGCCGGATGATTGAGGCTGGGCTGCCGGTGGCTATGGCGTCGGACTACAACCCCGGCACTTCGCCCTCGTGCAATATGCAGCTCATCCTCTCGATGGCCTGCATCCGCTACCGCCTCACCCCCGAAGAGGCGCTTAACGCCACCACTCTCAACACCGCCTGCGCCATGGACGTCAGCGGCAATTTGGGCACCATAGCCGTCGGCAAACGTGCCAACTTCTACATCACCAAGCCCATCGCCAGCTATGAGTATATGCCCTACAGCTACGGCGAGAACAAGGTGGAGCGCGTGTTCCTGAACGGTGTGGAAAGGTAAGGTTTAAAGTTTAAGGTTTACGGTTTAAAGTGATAACTGCAAGCAATATCAATAAGAGCTATGGCTCGTTGCAGGTGCTGAAAGACATCAACCTCAGCATCGGCCAGGGCGAGGTGGTCAGCATCGTAGGTGCCAGCGGGGCGGGGAAGACCACCCTGCTCCAGATACTGGGCACACTGGACCGGCCCGACAGCGGCGCGCTGCACTACGGAGACACCGACGTTACGGCTTTGAAAGAGAAGGAACTGGCACGCTTCCGCAATGAGAAGATAGGTTTCGTCTTCCAAGCTCACCATTTGCTGCCCGAATTCACGGCCGAAGAGAACGTGATGATTCCGGCCTTGATACGCGGCGACAGACCCGACGAAGCGCGCAGCCGCGCCCGGCAGTTGCTTGAACGGCTGCACTTGGCGGAACGGGCACTGCACAAACCGGCCGCCCTCAGCGGCGGCGAGGCGCAACGCGTGGCTGTGGCCCGCGCGCTTATGAACAGCCCCATGGTGGTGCTTGCCGACGAACCAAGCGGCAACCTTGACAGTCAGCACGCCCGCGAGCTGCACAATCTTTTTTTCGAGTTGCGCAAAGACCTGGGTCAGACTTTCGTCATCGTGACGCACAACGAGGAATTGGCCGACATGGCCGACCGCAAAATAACAATCAAAGATGGAAAGAATCAGTAGACAACGAGACAACGAGACATTGAGACACCGGGACAATAAGCAGACCGTATACGGTTTGCGGCCCGTGATTGAGGCTATCGACAGCGGCCAGCAGATAGAGCGGGTGTTGATTCAGAACGGACTGAACAGTTCGTTGCTGGGCGAGCTGCGCTCGAAGATGAGCGAACACAACGTGCCATTCCAATACGTGCCGGTGGAGAAACTGAACAAGCTGACTTCCGGCAATCACCAAGGAGTTGTGGCTACAATCGGAGCTGTGAAATACTATAGCCTGACGGATATACTGGAGTCTGCGCAGGCACCCGATTGCCCGTCCATGCAGCCGCTCCTTGTCCTGCTCGACCGCGTGACCGACGTGCGCAACATGGGAGCCATAGCGCGCACGGCGGAATGCACAGGCGTCGGCGCGCTCATTGTGCCCGACCGTGGAAGCGCAGCCATGAACGAAGACGCCGTCAAGACCAGCAGCGGTGCGTTGCTGCGTCTGCCCGTCTGCCGCGAGCCGAACCTGAAGACCGTTGTCAACCTTGTCAAACAATACGGCTACCAAGTGGTTGCAGCCACGGAGAAAGGTGCCGTGCACTACCGCGATGTCGACTTCCGAAAGCCGACCCTTCTCATCATGGGCAACGAAGAAACCGGCATCAGTCCTGAACTGCTGAAAATGTGCGATGTGCGAGCCAAACTGCCAATCGTGGGCGAGGTGGCCTCGCTCAACGTCAGCGTGGCAGCAGGTGTCTTCATGTACGAAGCCCTCGAACAGCGGCAGCGCTGACAACTGTTGCCGCCATCCGTCACCATACAGCCCCGTCCGGACACAACCTGACGGGGCTTTTCTTTTGCCTCTCTGCCGACTTTATTTAGACCTATCTCCGCCTTGTCTTCTACTTGACTGCGCTATGCAATGTCTTACAAAAGTAAGTGTTGGTATAGGGAATGGTAGGAGAAGGTATAGAGAAGAGTAAGAGATGGTGGCTATGTATGCCTGATTTACAGCGAGTTGGAACTGCTGTTTTTTGAGGTTCGCCGAAATTTTTTTCAAAAAAAGTTGCATTTTTGGCAATCGGCTGATTTGTAGTGTTTTGTGTGATGTTATTATTTAAAAAATATTAAAATTGCACGTGATTTGAAAAAAACGTGTATATTTGCATTGGGATAAAAGTGCCCGAAAAGGGTGGACTGTGTCCCGATGAATTGATATAACTGACTGATATAAAAGAAGAAAAAATAAACGAGATATGAACAAACGCATCTTTTTGCTGAGCGTAATTTTTGCATTTGCGGGCTTTGCCGCCCGTGGACAGGTGATAGAGATGTACAACCAGGGCTTCGAGGGAACGGGGTCGGAGTACACTCTCAGTTCGCCGGCCAACGGCACGGTGGTGAGCGACCTTGCTGCCAGCGGCAGCAGCTCGATCAAGCTTACGCAGTTGACTACCGGCGACGTGGAGCTGATACTCGACACTATCGACTTCTCGCAGAACCTGAGCCTGTCGTACATCGCGTTGGAGTTTGACCACATCAACAACGTGTACACCAATCCGAACTCGACAGACATCGGACAAATCTACATCAAGCGCGCCAACCAGACCGACGCGCAGTGGAGCCAGGCCAACTCGTCGAACTACAATATCACGGGCGATGAGTATTCAACGCAGTTCAACGGCACTTCGAGCTTCAACCGCAACTCGTACAGCGAGTGGAAAAGGACTACGATTACCAATGAATGCTGGAAGCACGACCGCTTCGATTTCAACAACGTGTTGGCCAACGTGGCGGCCGCCGACCGCAAAATCATCATCAAATTCGTGCTGAAGCCGTGCCTGACCAACACCGGAGCGGGCACCACTGGCTGGTGGCTTGACAACATACGGGTGCGGGCGAGCCAGAGCCCGATGGTGAAACCGATGCTGCGCATGGCTGTGAAGCCCGACGCCGGAGCCTATCCGAACAGCCGCGGCGCCCGCATAGCGCTCGATGCCCGCACCACGGTGGCGCAGGGTATCTGCAGCGATTCAGTCTACCTCATCTACACCATAGGCAGCGACCCGACACCGATACGGCTGCCGATGACACTGCTGGGAACCAAGACCGACTATTCGGACAACAGCACATGGCAGCGCTACGGCGCAATGATACCCTTCGAAGGCTACGACACCGTGATGCGCTACTACTGCGTGGTTAAAGATAACACGGGCAACCACAACGAGGTGACCTATCCGCGTGCGGCGGGTGCCATGGACCAGTACTGGTGTGTGCGCGGCACAGCGCAGCCCGGCATCAAGACACCCAATCTCGAGGGCACGGCCAATATCGACGCATTCCCCTTCCCGGGCACGGCCGACGGCTTGTCGCAATGGATATTCGACTCGGCCTTCATGGCCGAGGCAGGCTATGGCCCGGGCGCCATCACCGACCTGCGTTTCACGGCGGGGGCGAGCGCGGTGGCCAGCACCCGCTACCAGTACAGCCTCAGGATGTTCAATGCCCCGACAAACTACACCGTCAATGACGGAAACAAAGCATTCTACACCGACTACATGAACGTTGTGCTCGACACAACGCTTGAACTCCCGGCACTTGCAGCCAACGAGGAGTTCACCATACACCTGCAAGACACCTTCTTCTATGCAGGCAAGGACCTCGTGATGCAGCCCATCTACAACGGTACGTCGACAAACCCCGCCAAGGTGAGCGTAAAAAGCGTGACCGCACCGTCGAACAAGCAGAGCCTCTACCTGCTCAACGTGGTGGGTACCTATGGTGCCAACCCCTATCTCGATTATGCCTCTCTGGTCAAAGACATGCAGCCCAAGAGACCGGCGGTGGTGATGACGCAGCATGCCAACAAGCCGCTGATTTACGACTTGGGTATCAGCCGACTGACGCATCCTACGTACGTTGACCCGCTCGTGGCCGAGACCGAGACGCTGCAGGCGAAACTGAACAACTACGGTGTGAACACCATCAACGGGGTACGCGTGTCGTGGACGATAGACGACACCATCTTCGGCCACACCGACTGGACTGGTGCACTCGCTGGCGGCGACTCGCTGACAATCAATATCGGAAGCGTCACCAACCTGCCAGCCGGCTACCACTACCTGCGCACCTGGGTTGAGGACACGCTGACCATCACCGCAGGCAACCTGCATAAGCGCGACCACGAGCCCTTCAACGACACTGCATACACCGAGTTCATCGTCTGCGACGGTCCGCTCTCCGGAGTGCGCCAGATTGGCGGCACCAATGCCGACTACAACAACATCGAGGAATTCCTCTTCTCGCTGAGCCGCTGCGGTATCGACGACTCGCTGGTGGTCAAGCTGGCGCCGGGCGAGTATGCTCCGTTCACGATGACCCCCGTCAACGGCCTCTCGGAGCAGCACTATATCGTCTACGAATCGCTCGACCCGGAGAATCCGGCCGTCCTCTACGCCGACGCCACGACTGGCACAGACCAGATTGTGGACATCACTGCGATAGGCAACATGCGCTTCCGCAACCTGACCTTCGTGCGCCGCGACGGGGCACTGACCAACATGGTGGCTATGAGCCCGGTGTCCGACAACTGCCGTTTTGAGAACTGCAGCTTTATCGACAGCCTTGAAAACCCTGTGGCGGCGATGCGCATTGCCGCGATGCTCGACAACAGCTATGCCGACAATATGCTCGTCGAGTGATGCACCTTCGAGGGTGGCTTGGTCGGCGTCAGCCTAAGCGGACAGTCGACGACCAACCGCAGTACTGGCAACACGGTGCGCCGCAGCCTGTTCCGCAACCAATACAACAAAGCCGTCGACGTGGAGAACCAGACCAACATCGACATCGACCACAATGAGATGTACGACGTGCTGACCAACAACAGCTACGTGCTGCAGCTGCTCCACTGCTACGGCACGGTGAGCGTCAGAGGCAACCGCATCCTGACCACCAACGGCGCCGGCGCCATCGGTGTCAGCGATATGCACGGCACACAGTCCAACCACGCCATTGTGGCCAACAACATGATAGTGTGCAACGATGTTGCCGGCAATCATACATTGACGAGCCCGCTGAACGTGATCAAGGCCGAGTGGACAGACATCGTCTACAACTCGGTGAAACTCACGGCCCCGAGCCGCACCAATGTGCCAGCTGCCACCTTCGGCGGCGCGTCGATTGAAAACTGCCGCTTCCTGAACAACGTGCTGGCCTGTATGGACAACCGCAACTACGCCTTCAACTACATGCCCGGCAACCAGACCAACAACACGGTGGGATACAACGTGTACTACAGCACAGGTTCGACCCTCAACCGCAGGACGGGTACGAGCTACTCCAACCTTGCCTTGTGGCAGCAGGCGGTGCCGGCCGACAGCATGTCCGTCTCAACCAATCCTGTGTTCCTAACAGGCTCGCTGGTCGACCTGCGTACTTTCAACCGCTTGCTGAAAGGTATCGGCACTCCGATAGCCGAGGTGACGGTCGATATCTACGACACCATGCGCAGCGCCACGACGCCCTGCCCCGGTGCCTTCGAGTTCTCGTCGCTGCCCTTCGACTTTGAGGTGGAGGCCATGCCCAGCCCCGTGGCCGAGTCGTGCAACATGCCGGACGGTGTGGAACTGATGGTGCGCCTGCGCAACGGCGGTACGAGCCGCTACCTGCCCGACAGCACGATGGTGTTCCAGATGGCTTATAGCATCAACGGCGGCGAGGTGCACACTTTCACTGTGCCCGACACGGTGCCGGCCGAAGACACTGTCACCGTGCACACCGGCCAGATGCTGAGTCTGCCGCCCGACGGCCTGCTCGATGCCATTTACGACATAAAGGTGTGGACAATCTGCGCCAATGACCCCAACCAGACCAACGATACCAACACCTTCCGCTCCATCAGCCGCTACCAGATCACGGCACCGGCAGATGTCGACACTACAACCCTGTATATGACTCCTGGTGTGGCCAAAGTGACCGAGGGTGTGACGCATTGGAACATCTACAATGGTGCCAATGCTCCCACGGTACCATCGATAATCTATTGGTACCACAACCTTGACGAGGAGGAGCCTTTCCATATAGGCGATTCCATCGTGACCACGCCGCTGCGACGGGACACCAGTTTCTACGTCAAACAGCAGCGCAAAGTGCCGATGGTGCGTTTCACGCAGGTGATGGTGAAAAACAACAACACCGACAACGGCCTCACCACGCCGCTGCCTGAATGGATGAACAATGCCACGCAGCTGGCTGTGCAGCTGACCAATGTCGGTGACGACACCGCCTATTTGGGCGGCGACACACTGCGTATTGTATCCCCGACCAGCACGTACAACAACAAGGGTACGCTGAAGTTCGACAACAGTGTCGTCCTCGCTCCTGGGCAGGCCATCGTGGTGCAGTACATAACGGGCACCACGCCCAACGCTGAGAAAACCGTATACACCAAAACCAAGATTACGCCTCCCATAACCGCCGATATGGGCTTCATCTACCGACATGGTACGGTCATCGACGCTGTGGCCATAAACAACGTCATCACCGCCTCGTCGACCCAGTCGGTGAAATGGAGCACGCAGAATGTGCCGAGCTATGTCTGGAGCGGCACGCAGGGGGTGTCTGCCGGAAGCGGAAGCACGGCCGGCGGCTTCGTGCGTGTGGCCTTCAACGGCACTGCGAGCGACTGGACGGTATCGAGCGATGACTTGCCGGTGACCCTCGACTATGTCAACCCCGACTGGATACGCTACAGCGACAACGGCTGTGCCGGTGGAGCGGCCATGGTCAACATTACTATCAGCAACAAGCCGACGTCGGATATCGACCTCGAGGCCTATCCGCTGGCAAGCGGTTGCGGACTTGGCGTCGAGCCCTTGACGGTGCGCATACGCAACTTCGGCGACTCGGCTGTGGCAGCCTTGCAACTCAACTATACCCTCGGCGGCGACACAGTCAGCGAGACACTTGCTTCGGCTGTGGCATCCCATGCCGATACCACGTACACTTTTGCCCAGTCGCCCGACCTCGCCTTTGATGTCGACAGTGTTGTCAATATCACTGTGTGGGCCACGATGACTGTGGGCGACAATGAGCAGGGCAACGACACGGTGCGTCTGAACACGGTGTCGCTATTCACTCTCGGAGCACCCGTCATCAACGACACTATTGAGGCACAGTATGGCGAGAGTGCCGAGCTGACCTTCGACTTCCCTGACAATGTGATGCCGGTATGGTACGACTACGGCGGCAATCCAGTCGACACGGGCTATGTCTACGAGACAGATATCCTATACACCGGTGGTGAGATAGGTATCAGCTATATATCGAAAAACGATGTGTCTGGCCGTATCGGTATGCAAAACTCCCTCACCGGAAAAACGGCATATCCTTCGCCGTTCCAACCCAACAGCCGCTTCGTCAAGCAGCAGTATATATACAGTGCATCTGACCTCCGTTCCATTGGTCTTGGTGAAGGTCAGATAAACCGCATTGCTTTCCACCTCGACTCCATTTGGGGCACGCGCGATTCTGTGCTGTACGACAAATATTACATTTCGATGGGCATGTGCCAAGACTCAACATTTGCCACTGCCTCGGCATGGAAGTCGACAGAGATAGTGAAAGAGATAGACTCGCTGGTCATCCGTCGCAGCGATGTCCACCAGTGGGTGTGGTTCGACCTCGACAATCCCTTTGCATGGGATGGCGAGAGCAGCCTTGTGGTTCAGGTTGCCCATGCCAACAGCAGTTCGGTGACGACTGGCATGCAGACCTCCTATACCTCGGAGAGCAACACTGTCTTATACAAGAACTCGAACAATGCGTCAGACCTCAATCCCTCGGTTGTCGAGTTTGTAGGTAGTGGCTCCAAGACCGGCAATCGCCCCAACATTATGATTGATGGTAGCTCCTATGGCTGCAATGGCCCGATGACCACCGTGCCGTTGACGCTTCTCGATGTGCCGGAGCACGACGCCACAGTCTATTGGGCCGATGGCTTCGATACCACCAGTTTCACTTCGTGCGTTGCCACCTCGCCGCAAATCACGGTGTTCAATCTCGGAAGCGAAGACATCAATGGCTATGACCTCTATTATTGGGTCGACGGTGACACGGTGCCTGATACAACCCACCGTACAGATGTAATTGCTGCCGGCACTACTGTCACTGTGCCTCTCTTCAGCTATCAGATGCTGCCCGGCCGTCATTCAATCAAGGCGGTGGTGGCATCGGTAGGCGACACCATCAGTGAGAATGACACCGTCGGTGGTATTGTCACCGTGCGCTTCTGCCCGGGTACCTATACTATCGCTGCCGACAGTACCGGTGACTTCGCTTCGTTTGGCGCTGCGGTCGACACGCTGAATACTGTAGGTACAACAGGTTCACTGACGTTCTTGGTCAATCCAGGCGTCTATGAAGAGCAGGTGTCTCTCCATGAGGTGCCGGGACTCACCGACGCCAATGGTATCTCATTCGTTGGACAGGGCACTGGAGATGACGAAGTCCGTATTGTGGCCAATACCTCCGTTGCCGACAACTACGCTTTCCGCATAGACGGCGTGTCCAATGTCAATATCAGTGGATTGCGCATAGAAGCACGTCCGCAGTTGGCCAGCGTCAAGGCGGCCAATGCCTTTGTGGTCGGCAATAGTAGCAATCTGCACATATCTAATACCCGCTTCCGCGTCAAGGGCACCATCATGGATGCCAATGCATCATGTATGGTCATAGGCGACAGTGTGAGCGACCTTACTTTAGTCAACAATATATTCGACAGTGGTTACTACTCCATCAAGACCACAGGCGAGGGTTATGCCGATTTTAATATCTCAAACAACACCTTCAACGAATTTAGGAACAAGGGTATCGATGTTTCAAACGTCACATCTCTGTTCATTGTGGACAACGAGATGCATGCCGGCGCTGATGCCGATGCCAAGGGCCTTATCGGTGTCAACCTTGCGTATATCGACAGTACCCTTTCCATCCAGAACAATAAAATATACCTTGTCGACGACCACACGGGTGCCAAACGTGGCATACATCTTGAGCATGTCACTGGAACAGAATTGAACCCGGCTCTCGTTATCAATAATATGATAGGCTTGCATGGTACTGGCGCCGCCGGCCTCACACCAAAAAATCCTTCCGGTATCTATATTGACAATGCCTGCTCCTACATTAATGTCTATTATAATAGCGTTCGTGTGTATGCAGGAGCCACCAACAACGATACGCGAGCTTTCTTCTCCGGTGCTACCAACAGCAATCTCCAGGTGAAGAACAACATTTTTGCCAACTTCAGCAATGCCTATGCCTACTATGTCGGTGGAACCAACTCGATTATCATGTCCGACTACAATGGTTACTATTCAGGTGGTAACAAGTTCTCTTATTGGGGTGCCGACAGGGTCTCGCTCAGTGCACTTCAAACAGCCAACTTTATGGATGAGAACTCAATCCAGGATATGCCGTACTTCACCGCCAACGACGATCTGCACCTGCTGATGACCAATTTCTGTGGCCATGCACAGTATGACCCAGAAGTAATGTACGATATCGATGGCAACTCGCGTCCCGCTATTGGTGGTGCCACCATCGGTGCACATGAGCTCAACCGCCATACACGTAATATGACCGTTGTGCAGATATTGCAACCCACGGTGCCTCTCAATCTCAATAACCCCAACAATATTGAAGCCGACTCCATACTTGTGGTTGCTTCGTTCTACAATAACGGCAGCACCACCGAAAACGGTGTCAGTTGGTATGCGTACGTCGAGGGCCAGGAGTCGCAGATGACATCGGTTACGAGAATGCTCGGAACGTTCACCCCGGCACAGATGAAGACCGATTCGGTGTACATACCGGCAATACTTGGCGTAATCGACACTCAAGTGGTACGTGTCGTTGTGGTTTCGGACGGCGATGAAGACCTTGCCGACAACGAACTTACCGCAAATGTCTACCTTGCTCCGGCCTACAATATCGAGGCGGTCAAGATGCAGTCGGCATCTACAGGCTGCGAACTGCGTGCGGCGGTTCTCTCCATCACGGTTAAGAATGTCGGCTTCAAGCCTATTCCCGCAGGCGACAATATGCAGATCAGCTATGTGGCGCAGGGATACCACCCGAACTTTATAGCCAACAACCCCGACTCGAACAAGTTGAATATCGCTACTATGCCGACCACACCTGTGACCGAGACAGTGACATTCGACACTCCGCTGCCAAAGAACCAGACGCGAGTCTTCACTTTTGCCACACCTGCCAACCTCTACCCGACAGACACCTCGCTCAATATCAAGGTACGTATCAAAGGCTGGTTGCACCATCAGTACGATATTCTGTGCGACAACGACTCCACCGGGGCAGGCACGGCTGCATCGCCCGTAGTGGATGCCTACTACACGCCGCGCCCACCAGTGGGACACGATACCGCGTTCTACTATGGCACGTGGGGTGAAGTGCAGGCCGAACAGGAAAACAACCGTCCGATACGTTGGTATCGCGACTCTACAGCCACTCCGTTCTACACCACTTCCGGAGCCAATGCCTACTCCAATTCCTGCTGGTGGCGCACCACTCCGCAGTACTTCAGCGACTCCACGTATTACCTTATGTGCTACAGCGACAAGAACTGTCCGAGCAATTTCTCATCGGTGCATGTCGGTATCATTACGCCCCGCGTGGCCAACGATATGGCCATCGAGGATATTCTGGCTCCTCTCGGAGGTCATGTCTATATGGAGAACGACACCGTCCGCATCCGTATAGCCAACTATGGCACCGTGAGCCAGAGCAATATCCCGGTGACTTATGCTGTCCGTAAGGGCAATAACACCAATCCGTTCCAGACGGTAACAGAGACTGTCACCGCCACCATTGCCCCCAACCAGACCTATGTCTATACCTTCGACTCGCTCATTGTTTTCTCGAATAGCAACACAGCCACTACCGCCGGCGGTACCTATCAGGTGCGTGCATGGACCGACTTGGCCAACGACCAGTCGCGTCGCAACGACACTATCCGCACCAAGCAGATACTCCGCCCGTCAAACAACAATGACACTCAGCTCGACTACAGTTTCACCGCCAAACCCGAGTCTACATATCCTTCTCGCACCAACACAGCATCAGATAGTGTAGACATCATCCGGTTCTCGTTCAATGAGATTGACGTCGACCTTCCCGCACTTGGACGCTCTTACTCCAACTTCGGCGTTTTCAACAACCCGGAGATACCGGTGCTGCACGTCACACAGGGTACTACCGACTCGGTCTTTATGATGATTACCAACCCGACCGACAACAATGCCATCGAGCGTGGCCGAATTGCCATCTACATTGACTTCAACCGCAATGGCAGCTTCAGTGACCAGGGCGAGTGTGTGGTGCCCGACACCAACCTTTGGAACAACACCCTTTATCGCGGCAAGATAACCATCGCCGAGAATGCGTCCTATGGCTATATGAAGATGCGTGTCTCGGCATCGCCATTCAACAAGGCTCCCACCGCCACCCTCACGGGTCAGGACGGTCACATGCTCGACTTCCTGCTCTTCGTCGACCAGCAGGCACCTGCCAAAGACCTTGCCATCACCCAGATCGCCGAACCGCGCGACTACCTCATCCGCGACGCTGCACCCAAGACCATCTCCTTCCGTATTGCCAACCGAGGAGCCTCGGTCATCAACTCTGCCGACATACACTACAGTTTCATTCCCGACGACACTACGGAAAGCGCCGTCTCAGGTGTTGTCAACTGGACAGGAAACCTGCAGCCTGGCACCAGCGCGCTGGTCAGTTTGCCGCAGCATTCGTTCCCCTTCGGCACCACTGTGGTCTCCATCTGGCATTCGCTCGATGGCGACGTCGTCCCAGGCAACAACAGTCTTACTTACGAGTACCACCGCTTCCACACAGTAATCCTTACCCTTGCCGACGACTTCGACAGCGACCCGAGCATGTGGTATGCTCCATCGGGCAACAACGGCTACAACCACAACTACTGGCAGCGTGGCACACCCACCAAGCAGTACATCAACCAGCCTTATTCGGCGCCCAATGTATGGGTCACCGGCCTCACTGGCAATGTCCAGTCCGGTTTGCGCGGCAATATCAGCTACCTCTATAGTCCTATAATAAACACAGCCTTAATCCGAGCCGATACCATCTCGTTCCGTATGATGCGTCGTTTGACCGGCGGCAGCAAAGTCTATATCGAGTATCGCAACTACCTCAACGAGTGGGCCAGGTTGGCTTCCGACACTGTCGAACTCACCTCGTGGTACAACAATACCGACGATAAGTGCTTCGACGGCAACAGCAGCAGCTATGTCAGATACTACTTCCCGGGTCAGCTTGAAGGCGGCAACTTCCACGAGCGATTGCAATTCCGCATCGTCTACCGCACCCCGCAGGGTTCTAACGCCAGCGCCAGCTACGGCGAGGGCTGCGCCATCGACGATATCCGTATCGCCCGTGCCAGAAAGAAGGTCGATGTCGGCGTGGTGGCCATCACCCAACCCACAGCACCCAGATATGGACAGACCATCTACCCCGAGGTTGTTGTCAAAAACTTTGGTACCGACACTATCCGTCAGCTGCAGCTCGGCTATATCTACTATGGTACGTATCTGGCCAGCGAGACAACTTTCGACAATCTTGCTCTCCCGCCCGACGGTGTCGATACCTTCCGCTTCGCTTCGCCGTTCGTCGTCACCAGCGACTTCCCCGACACATGCTCCATCACGGCCTTCACCATCAATACGGCCGATATCTACAAGGACAACGACACCAACGTCAGGCAGTACGTCCTGTTGCCGCTCGACGACGACATCTCTGCCGAGAGCTTCGTCACGCCGCTCGACCGTGTCATCGCTGGCGACTCTATCACCGTCACTATGCGTGTTTTCAACTTCGGCACCAATCCTATCAGCGATGCCTCGTTCAGCTATATCGTCAGCGGTCGTCCGCAGGTCGACGAGAGTGTCGACTTTGTCGATGTCCTCGGCCATCAGCTGCAGCCCGATGAGCATTTCAACTACACCTTCCGCCAGAAGTTCCGTGCCTCGATGGGCATTATGCGTATAACCGGTATCGCGAAGAGCAGCTCCAATGAGTATATCTACAACGACACCATCAACAAGCGCTTCACCGGCATCTCGTCCATTATGGACCTCGCCGCTGCTGCAGTCGTTGTCGACACCACCTCGTCTTACACCGATGTGCGGGTATCCATTGTCGTCGACAACCGCGGAGCCCGCGGAGCCAACGACTTCGAAGTGGGCTTCTGGGTCGACGACGACACCGCCAACATCTACCGTGAGCAGTACCACACCCACAATCCGCTCCCGGCCCTCACGCGTGGCTACCACCTCTTCGAGGCCACTCTTCCGCCGCGAGCCACTCCCTACGACCGCATCACAGCCTTCGTCAATATCGCTGACGACAACGACGCTACCAACGACACCACCACCGACTTCATGCCGCAGTCTGTCGATGTCGAGGCCATGGGTATCCTTGTCGAAGAGAATTCCGCCACCGACTGCCGCACCTTCATCCAGCTGCGCAACATCGGCAACTTCGCCCTTGTCGGAAGCACGATGCACATCACCGGCAGCGTCAACGGCAACGACATCAGTTTCGACCTCGTCCGCCGTCTTGACCCGATGGAGGTGGCCACAATCCAGCTCGAGCGCAACCTGCCCAAGAACCCGTCGCGTCAGTATTCTGGCTCGTTCAGCGTCGAGGTCAGCGGCGATTCCAACCCCGACAACAACCAGACGTCCAACGTGCGTGTGGTCAACTATGTCGAGGGCATGCCCACCGTCAACGATGCCGACCAGCTCGTGCTCGAACAGAACTACCCGAACCCCTTCTCGCATCTGACCACTGTGCCCTTCTCCCTGCCGCAGGCCGCCAATGTGCGCTTCTTCGTCATGGATGCCACGGGCCATATCGTCAACTCCTTCTCCGGCTTCTATCCGGCCGGGCCCAACAGTGTGACGCTCGACATGGAGGCCTACTCCGCCGGCATCTATTATTATGGTATCGAGGTTGACGGCGAACGCCAGATGCGCAAGATGATTCTACGCTAATGCAAGAACGTTTCCAGCGTTATGTCAACGAGCAGCACCTCATCCCCCAAGGGGCGACGGTGCTGCTCGCCGTAAGCGGCGGGCGCGACTCGGTGTGCATGGTCCATCTGGTCCGTCGCGCCGGCATTCCGTTTGCCATCGCGCATTGCAACTTCCATCTTCGTCCTGGCGACTGCGACCGCGACCAGCGGTTTGTGTCCGACCTTGCCGCCCGCATCGGGGTTCCGTTCCATACCGTCGACTTCGATACGCGCTCTTTTGCCGCCTCGCATTCCATGAGCATCGAGGAGGCTGCCCGCCACCTGCGCTATTCGTGGTTTGCGCGCCTCTGTGCCGAGCGAGGCTATGCCTGTCTTGCCACCGCCCATCATCGCGACGACTCCATCGAGACCTTCTTCCTCAACCTCTTCCGCGGTGCCGGCCTTTCGGGTCTGCACGGCATACTGCCCTCCAGGGAGGTGGCTGAGTGGCGGAATGACGATGTGGCAGAGCCCGGCAGTTCAGCCACTTTCACGATTGTGAGGCCCATGCTCTGCTTTTCGCGGGCCGACATCGATGCCTGTATCGAAGCCAATCATCTGGATTATGTCGACGACTACACCAACGGCGAGCTTGATGCCCGGCGCAACCGCATCCGCCTGCAACTGATGCCTCTGCTGCGCGAGCTCTACCCGGCGGTCGACTCAACGATGGAGGCCAACCTCTCGCATCTGCGTGATGCCGGCTTGCTGCTCGACGCCTATGTCTCGTCGCTTCGCGGTGTCTTGGTGCAGCCGTTTGCGGCGCGTGTGCCGTCGCCGACGTTGCGGCTCGAGGCAGTGGGACTCGAAGCCCTGCGTAGCGTCCTCGACGCCTTCCGTCAGAGCCCTTCGACACAACGCACCCTTCTCTTCGAGCTTTTGCGCCCCTATGGCTTCAATGCCGCCCAGACCGCCGAGGTGCATGCCGCCCTCGCGGCTCCGCACGCCGGTGCCCGCTGGCTCTCGGCCACGCACAGCGCCGTTCTCGACCGCGACCGCCTGCTGCTGGCGCCGGTGGCGGCACCCGAGCCGCCGCACGTTGAATGCTGCGCCACCTCTGCCGTCGACAGTTCTTTGCCTGGCGTCGGACGCACCACCGTCTTTGTCGACGCCGACCTCGCGGGGAACTGCACCCTCCGTCCCTGGCAGCCGGCCGACCGCATCTGCTCCTTCGGCATGGGTGGTCGCCAGCGCCTGGTCAGCGATGTGCTGAAAGACATGAAGCTGAGCATCGTGGAGAAGGAGCACGTCTACGTGCTCTGCGCCGCCGACGGGCGCATAGTGTGGCTCGTCGGTCTGCGTGCCGACGAGCGCTTCCGCATCGGTCCCGAAACAAAGAATATAGTCCGCTTCGCCGTGACTGTCTAACGCTCCACACGCCTCACGGCCATCAGCCGGTCGGCGCGGTCGGCTGGGCTGCGGTGGTAGACATAAATGGTGTATGTGTTGGGTGTCTCTTGGTGGTCGCCTTCATAGGTGCTTGTGGCCGATGCCGCGCGCGGGCCGCCCACCAGCAGCTGGTAGGCGTAATATCCTTGCTTCAGCAGCAGCCGCTTCGTGTAGGCGCGTCGTTCGGGGCTGTATTCCATGCGGCTGCTCTCGTCCATTCGCCAGTCGGTCAGCGCGCCGACCACATAGACGCTTCCGTCCAGCGTCGGCTGGCTCACGGGCAGGCTCAGCATCACCCACACGTAGTCGGCCTCGATGGCCGGGTTCTGGCGGTCCCAGATGTTCACTTTCATGCCTCCGTTGAGGGTCGTCTCGCTCAGGTAGTGTTTGGCCGAGCGGTCTTCGCAGGGGCGCACCAGTGCCAGCAGCTCGCCGCCGTACTCCTGCACACCCATCATGTTGTACATCGGTGCGCGCAGGTTGCTCATGTCGAAGTAGCGGAAGGTGTTGCCGCCGTCGAAGATGTTCTGCCGGCGGAAGCGGTAGGTCAGGCCGAGGCCGTCGTAGCCGCTGAATTCGAGCCAGCGGGCGTTGTCAAGGCGTCCGTTCTGCTGCACCATCACGCGTTCGTATTCGGGGCGCAGCTGCAGGCTCGTGTTTCTCGTTTGCGGTTTCTCGATTTTTACGTCCACCTCCTGCCGCTGCATGATGCCGATGCCGTCGTAGGGGCGCGTCACTTCGGCCTCGATGCCGACGGCGCCCTCGCTCACCCAGAAGCGCCGCGTGAGCAGTGTGTCGCCGTTCGCGTCGTCGGTCACCGTCAGGACGTAGTTGCCCGAATGGGTCAGCTGCGTGAAGCGGTCGAGCAGCGTCAGCCTGTAGTGCACGTAGTCGGTGCGGGTGGTGAAGGAGAAGTCGTATTCGTTGATCGGGCCTTCGCCGAGGCCTGTCATGAAGTCGATCGGCTGCAGATTGTCGCGCTGCCAGTCGGCGTCGCAGTGGCCCAAGCTCCAGCGCAGGCTGCGGGCTTCGGCCTCCAGCAGGTCGAAGGTCAGCACCAGCCGTTCGCGGGTCTCGGCGCTCATCTCATCGTCGTTTGTGACCATCGTCAGCACTGGCGGCTCCAGCGGTGCCCCCTCGCGGTAGAGTTCCACGGTCTTCAGATCCGGCACCCACGCCGAGTCTGCCACCCTCTGCGCCGTGCACAAGCTGCACAGTATCAGGCATAACCCCGATAGGATTGTTTTTTTCATGCTGCAAAGATACGAAATTATTTTCAATTGGCGTGGCGTGCACCGTGGCCGACCATCGGTCATCGCTGCTGCGGCACA